>DTXZ01000053.1 GCA_012962155.1 Aquificales bacterium | reverse complement strand
TCTTTTAGCCCTGGAGGGAAATCCGCAGCAAAAAAAACACTTTTTGAGTTCCTTTTTGTTGGCGTTTACCTTAATGGGTTTCCCATCTTTAAAGGCTCCGCTTCCGATGGAGGCATAATAAAGGTTACCCCAATAGGGTAGATATACCGCTCCCACCAGAGGTTGAAAGTTTTTTTCCGCATCTACCAAAGCGACCGATACCCCGAAAATTGGAAAACCCGCCAGAAAGTTTTTAGTTCCGTCCAAAGGATCTATAACCCAAAATAAGTTACCTTTTTCCTCCAATCCCCCTTCCTCGCCGAGGATAGAAAACTCGGGAAACTTCACCTTAAGGTAGTCTCTGATTCTCTCTTCCGCCTTTCGGTCTACAAAGGAGACGAAATCGTTGGGACCCTTTTCTTCTATCTCTTCCGTTTTGACTTTACCGAAATTTTCCCTTAAAACTTGTCCACCTATAAGTGCCGATTCTTTGGCTACCGTCAAAAGTCTATCTAGCTCCATTTTAAGGTTTTTAAATCTTAAAACTTCTTGCGGTTTTCTAATGCTGTTGAAAGGGAAAACTCGTCCAAAAGGTCTAAATAGGTTCCAAAGGCGGCACCGAAACCCAAACGGGTGATTTTCAAATCGGGAAATTTCCTCCTAAGCAGGTGGGCTAAATAGGAGGCGGTTGCCTCTCCTTCGGTGTTGGGATTGGTAGCCAAAATAACCTCGTAGGTTTTGTATTTTTCAATCCTCTCCAAAAGTTTGTTTATAGTAAGGTCTTCCGCGGAGATACCCTCCAAGGGTGAAATCCTTCCTCCCAATATGTGGTAGACTCCTTTATACCTTCCCAACCTCTCTATGGCATATGCGTCGTCACTTTCTTCAACCACTGTTAGGAGTTTTTTGCTTCTCCCGGGGCAAGTGCATATATCGCAAATATCTTTGTCGGTGTAAATTCCACACTCCTTACAGGGATTTAACTTTTTTACCGCCTCCGCCAGCACTTTTACTATAGAAAGTCTCTCTCTGGGAGGAAGCTTTAAAAGAGCGTAAAAAAATCTTTGAGCCCCCCTCTCCCCGTAGCCGGGGATTTTTTGTAAACTCTTTAGAGCCTCTTCTACCTCCGACGGAATAAACCTCATCTTAGAAAAGCCCCATTGAACCCATTAGAGAGTTTTGGGCTTTCTCTTTTATTTTTTCCCTCATTTGCCGGTTTAATTCCTTCAAAGCCTTTAGGAGTTCCTTTTCTACCTTTTCACAACCTTTGGGGTTTTTTATTTCTAGATGCAAAATTTCCCCCGCGAGGTTGGAAACAATCTTGAAGTTTTCATCTTCGTAGGTTACCGTTTCCTTTTCCAACTCCTCTTTAAACTTGTTAAAGCTTTCCTGGAAGCTTTTTAGCTGTTTTAGAGCGTTAAAGAGGTTCATAAGGTTTTTAATATTAACCCCGCAAAGTGGGGGAACTTCTAAAGGAGTTTAAGACCTATTCCATCAACCATTTTCCTATCATCTTGGGGGTCTCTGCCCGCACGGGTTAGATACCCGCCGACCATATGGGCGTTTACCATAAAGTTTGCCATTCCCAGGTAATCTCCCAAAACCCTTTCCCTACCTCCCGCCAGCCTTAGCTCCGCTTTGGGACAGGCGAACCTGAATATGGCTATGGTTACTAGGGCTTCTCTGGGAGATAGGATTTGTTGACCTTCAAGGGGTGTGCCCGGTATCGGTATCAAAAAGTTTAAAGGTATGGAGTCTACTTCCAACTTTGAAAGGGTTAGGGCCAAATCTACCCTATCCTCCCAAGTTTCCCCCAAACCGAAAATCCCACCCGAACAGGTTTCCAGTCCCAACCCTTTAGCCCTCAAAAGGGTTTCGTATCTTACTCTCCAACCGTGGGTGGAAACTATTTTTGGAAAAAAACTTTCGGAGGTCTCCAAGTTGCAGTGGAGTCTATTAAAGCCCGCCTCTTTTAGTCGCCTTATTTGTTCCCCGTTTAGTGTTCCCGCCGAAAAGCAAAGTTTTAATTTGGGAAATTTCTCTTTAATTCTTTGGGCGGAGTAGCCCATTTTATCTATTTCTCGGTCACTTGCCGAGCGTCCGCTTAAAACAAGACTGTAATGTCTGGCACCTATTTTTTGGGCAAATTCCGCCCCCTTGAGGATTTTTTCCTCTTCCAAGAAGGTATAAACGGGAACTTTGGTATTGTAATGGCGGGATTGGGCACAAAATTTACAGTCTTCCGAGCAAGCTCCCGACTTTGCGTTAACGATACTGCAGAATTCTATTTCATTCCCGAAAAAGTATTTTTTAACCTTTCCCGCGTGGTAAACCATAAGGGGTAGATATTCGGTTGGAACTTCCGCCAACTTTAAAAGGTCCCCCTGTGTTATTTCACCCTTTAGGGATTTTTCTTCCAAACCTCTTAGGTAACTTTCCCAGTTCATGGAAACATTTTTATAGTAAATTTGCGGGCCTAAAATACAGCCCGTGGTGGTAAGGCATTTTATTGAGGGTGTAAACCTACCCGAAGCTCCGCCTAAACGAGGCGGGGTAGTTCACTAACCCACCGGGGTGTTTTTTATTTCATAACGAAAAATCAGTCTAACGTATTTCCATACTTTTTGTACAGGTAGAAAATCCTCTGGAGGAGCGACAGGGTGGTCATAACCGTTATAAAGTAAACTCCCAAGGTTAGACTTCCGTCTATAAACCTTTCAAGCACCGCAAAAAATACCAACGCTATGTGGGCTTCCGGTCTTCCGAAAAATCCTACCCCTTCAAGGGGGTCCCAAATTTTTCCCTTTTCCCTTTGGGAGAAACCTATTTCCGCATAGGCAACCGGTTTTACAAAGGTGTGGAGCATATTTACCGTTATAAGCCATATGGCAATCCAAGGGTTGGTAAAGGCGACCGCCACCGCTCCCAATACCAAACCGTCCAC
>DTXZ01000052.1 GCA_012962155.1 Aquificales bacterium | reverse complement strand
TGTATTTTTTTGAGTTTTTCCAAATCGTTGGGGGAGTAGTTTTCGGGCATAGTCTTTAGTTTAGTTTGCAACT
This sequence comes from Aquificales bacterium, assembly GCA_012962155.1. Taxonomy (GTDB): domain Bacteria; phylum Aquificota; class Aquificia; order Aquificales; family QOAS01; genus QOAS01. Next base: position 1,648 of record DTXZ01000052.1, on the reverse strand, counting down.
TAAACACCTTTTGGGTTTAATAAAAAGGGATAGTGCGACAGATAATATTGGAGGATAGGCTGGAGGAATACACGATAGCCCTAAGCTACGATCCCGAAGACGACCCGTCACCCCTATTTGACTACACTTTTCACCTGGCGAAACTCCTTAAGGGTAAGGTTGTAGTAGTCCACGCCTTGGAAAATTTGGTATCCACAAAAACCGATGAGGAAGAGGAAAAAATCCTCCGAAATGTGGAACAAATTGTGAACGAACTAAACCCTGCGGTGGAGTGGAAGGTTGAAATTATCTACGGTAAGGAGATAGAAAACTTTATCCATTTTGTGGAAAAGAAGGGTATAAACCTATTGGCTTTTTATTACTTTAAGAAACTTTTTGGCAAAAGTCTGTCCGAACAATTTGTGGAGCACCTTACAAATTGCGGACTTCTGGTGGTAAAGGAAAAACTAACCTTTAAACCTATTAAGAAGGTTTTGGTTCCCGTGGATTTCTCGGAAAGTTCTTTCAAACAGAAAGAATTCGTTTTGAGGCTTAAAGAGGGAAACGACCTTAAGGTGGATTTCCTTCACGTTCTGGAAGATGAGGATAAAAGCGAGGAAGAAGAGGTCAAACTCCTTTTCGGGGAACTCTTTGAGGGAATAGGAAACTTGCGTCTGGAGTGCGGAAAACCCGCGGAGAAGATTATCGAAATCTTGAAAAAAGAAGGTTACGAATTGATAGTAATAGGGAGAACCGGAAGGGGTTTAAACCTTGATTACGGTAACGTGGCACAGGAGGTTATAAAGGAAGCGCCATGTCCGGTCGTTGTAGTTTAAGACCTTTTGGGAGATTTTTTTTTAAACCGTTGTGGTTTTACCTCCTTTCACCTCTCTTTAGGAAAGTTTTCAAAATTAAAGCCTACGGAAGTGAAGTTTTGGAAAGTAAGGAACCGCTTATAATAGCGCCCAACCACCGCAGTTACATAGACCCTCCCCTTATAGCCTCCCTATCGCCCGAACCTTTGGTTTTTTTGGCGAAAAAGGAACTCTTTGAGGGAAAACTGAAAAACTGGCTCTTTAGAAACATGAACTCCATACCGGTGGACCGTTCAAAGGCGGACTTTAACGCCTTAAACGAAGCGGTAGGTAGGCTAAAGGAGGGATGCAAAGTATGTATATTCCCCGAAGGGCGCAGAGCCCCCCAAAGGGGTTTTTTAAAACCCAAACCGGGAATAGGTTACCTGGTAGCCAAAACCCAAGTTCCCGTAGTGCCGGTTTACATTCACAATTCAACCGAGATACTCTCTTCGGATAACAAACATTTCAGAATCCCCAAAAGGGAAGTTATTGTCATCTTCGGGAAACCCATTGAGTTTGGTTATGTAGAAGACTCCCCCCGCGGGTATAAGAAGGTGGCAAACCTCGTTATGGAGGAGATTAAAGAGCTCTCTAAAAAGGTAAAAGAGTATTTGTGAACTACCCCGCCTCGTTGAGGCGGAGCTTCTTTAGCCCGCGAATTTACTATAACAAAGCCGGCGGCGGGACTTGAACCCGCGACCTGGGGATTACAAATCCCCCGCTCTGCCGACTGAGCTACGCCGGCTTTTATGTCAAGTTTTGATTGGAGATCAAAAAATTAGTGGTGGAGGGGGCAGGATTCGAACCTGCGA
>DTXZ01000051.1 GCA_012962155.1 Aquificales bacterium | reverse complement strand
TATCTTCACTCGGCAACATAAAGCCTATTGACAAAACTTTTAAGCCGTTTTTTTCTACCGGTAAAATTCTTTGGTCGTCGTTTACGGTTACCACCGCATTTTTAAGTCCCAAAATGGTGGGTATGGAAGGACCGTAAATGTCGGCATCAAGTAGCCCTACTTTAAATCCTTCCTTTTTTAGGGCAACCGCCAAATTGGTTGCAACGGTAGATTTCCCCACACCACCTTTACCGCTACCGACCAATAGTATTCTCTTTACTCCCGGTATTTTCCTTTTGGGAGGAAGGCCGGGACCCAAAGTGGGAATTTGGGGCATTTGCTTTTGCCCACCCTCGGGTTGAGGAGAGTAAAACTTAACCTTAACCGAGGTTAATTCTTCCAAATCTCCCAAGGCATGGGTTAATTTTATTTTTAAAAAATCTTCTATCCCCTTTTTGGGGAGGAATATGTGTAGAACCAAATTACCTTTTTCGTCCAATTCAACCTCTTTAGTTATGTCTCTTAGAGTATAGTCCACTCCGAGATCTTTTAGATTTTCTTTCTCAAGCGCTTTGAGTATCTCTTCCGTTGTAACCATAAGTGGAAATTGTGGGCCCGTAAAAATCGATAGGCAAGAATAAAAAACACAAAACCTTAAAAAGAAGGTAGTTTTATACCGCCAAGAAGGTATTTGAGGTCGTTATCGGTAAAGGACATTCCACCTCCAAAGAAAACGGTTCTATATCTCTTATTGAGAAGGTCGTAACCTCCCGCTTTAACAAAGAAAGGGCTATAAAACATGTATTTAATACCCAATTCTGTATTAGGTTTTAAATCCTCATAGGGACGGTCCGCTCTTCCGAAATCCCAAAGGTCAAAGGAAAACATCAGCCTTTCGTTAAACACGTAATCCGCACCTATTCCTCCCGTACTTTCTTTGATACCTATTCTAAGAACGATGGAAGAACCTCTATGAAACCATCTATCGGGAAAAATTCTTGCATACTGGAGATTGAATTCCGGCCTATATTTCTTTTCGGTAACTTCAACGGGGGAGCCGTTTTGGTAGATAATCTTTTTTGAAATCTTACCCGCACTATCTCCTACCACACCAAAGAGGTAATACTTGGTATCGTCGGGTTGGAAAATAACGTTTATACCAGCTTTGCTGTCACCCGTTCCCTCGTGTTGGGCAAAGGCTTCTATGTGGAGCTGGGTTTGGACCAATGTATTGGAAACTTTAGCCAAAGTTTTTACCGACCTTTTTAGCTCCTTATAAAGGACTTTATCGTTTATAAGCTTACCTAAAGTTCCCTGTCCTTTGTTTATTTTTTTTGTAATCTGTTCTAAATTTTCCAGAGTTTTTTCAATGGAATTTCTATTATCCGCAAACGTTTTAACCGCAATGTTTAAATTCCTAACCAGAATAGGAAGTTCCCTTTTAAGTGAATCCGTAAGCTGTTTTATGTTCTTTAAAGAATTTTCAAGCGAAGAGGAACTTTTCACCAGCAAAGCGTTCAAATTTTGTGCAAGTTTATTGTAGTTCTCCGTAAGTTGGGGTAAGGTCATTTCCAAATTTTTGGAAATTCTCTCTATGTGCTCCAAAGTTTGGTTTAGATTTTTCCTGTTTTCCACCAAAACAGTATTTAAATTTTGGACTAACCTATTTAGGTTAGCCGTCAGTTTATTAATCCCCTGTGCGGTTTTGCTCATATTGGTTATGAGGTCGGTAATATCGGAAGGCTTTTGGGTATAAAAAATAACAGATTGGGGAGGGAGCTCTCCACTTTCGGGATGCCCCGGTTGAATCTCTACATATTTGTCTCCCAAAAGCCCCAATGTTCCTATTTTGGCGACCGCATCTCTGTAAATGGGAACACCCTTTTGTACTTCTAAAACGACCTTAACTTCACCTTTTTCAAAGAGAATTTCTTTTACCTTTCCCACCTTAACTCCCGAAACCCTCACATCCGAACCCTTTGAAAGACCACCTACGTTATCAAAATAGGCGTAATACTCCGCTTTATTACTTTTAAAAAAT
>DTXZ01000050.1 GCA_012962155.1 Aquificales bacterium | reverse complement strand
GTATAGTTTTTTGTTTTGCTCAACATCTTCGCTTTCGTAACGGTATCTGGCATCGTAAGGGCAGGCTATAACGCACGCTTCGCAACCTATGCAGAGATCTTGATTGACCATAACAACCCCCTCGGGGGTTTTGTATGTAGCGCCGGTCGGGCAAGCGTAGTAGCAGGGGGTGTTTTGACAATGCATACAAAGTCTGGGGAAGAATATCCTACCAACGTTATCGCCTACGCCTACCTCCGCTTGATCAACCTTAGTCCTCCACTTTTTTGCCCAATAGGGGGATTGGTTTTCTTGGGCACAGGCCGCCATGCAGGCGTTGCAACCTACACAGGTGTTTAGGTCAATCACAAAAACCCAATTGGGTAGAGTCTTTTTGTTTTCTTTCATTGCAAAACCTCCTTAACTTAATAACCCCAAAAAAGGGGGTTAAGAGGAAAGCTTTCTAACCTTTACGGTTGTCTCATCTCTGGTGTAACCTGCTATAACAGGTTCTACTTCGTAATCAACCAGGTCTATGTGTCTTGCCGCTTCGGGAGGTTTTACCGCGTATTTAACCGCGGGTGCTTCCGTTCCACCGTTAAATGGAACAAAAATGGTGTCCTCTCTAATCCATTTGGTTACAAATACACGGGCATTCATTCTCCTTTGGGGGTTCTTTGTATTGATAACCTCAACGAGGTCTCCATTTTTTATTCCCAACCTTTGGGCGGATTTGGGGTGCATCCAAATGCGGTAGTAAATTTCGGGTAACTTCTTCCACTCGGAGATTGCCACCAATAGAGGGTTATCCAGCGTATGAACTCCCGTGTGAGAGAATATAGGCGCCTTACCGTGGGATACGAAGAATTCGTCCTCATCCAAATTGTTTTCTTTTCTTCTTAAGGGAACATAGGCGCATACAGGGTCCCAGTTGGGGAAGTAACCGAAGAAGCTTTGTATAAGTTCAAACAGCGAGGAGAACAATTCAATCCTTCCCGAAGGTAAGGAAGTGGGTATCTTCTCGGGAATAGCCCATTTTTCCAGTAACTCCTCAAGGGTTTCAACGTTTAGAACGCCCTTTTCGTCAAGCTCTTTTTTAACCTCTTCAACCGGTTTACCCGCCTCTTTTGCAACCTCCTTGAGGGTGTATTCGTATAGTCCTTCCGTAAACGGTTTCCCTTCTCTCAAAGCTTTAAACACATCTTTAGAAAGTTTGTTGTAATCCCAACCGTTTAACCCCGCTATTACTTGGAGGAAATATTTTGCACCTTCGGTGTAAGCCTGTTTCATAGCTTGGGGATTTTGCATAGCTTCCATAGCTTTCTTTTGTCCTTGGGGGGTGGAGAGGTCTATACCCATTTTTTTCATAAGGATTTGGGCACCTCCCATTGTTGCCACCAAGTCAAAGAAGATATCCAATGCGTGCTTGCTATCGCCGAGCGGCTTATCCACCGCGGGCAACCTTTCTATGAATGCCAAATTGTGGGAGTTACCTTTTCCGAGAATTTCCTTCCTTTCAAGAAAGCTCAGGTCGGGTAGAATAACATCGGCATAGGCGTTGGATTCGGTAGGCATCGTATCAATGAAAACGACCAGTTCTGCCTCTTCCATCCACTTTTTCCACCTATCGCCGTAAGGGCTTCCCAGCAGGGGGTTTATAGCGTATCCCCAAATGGCTTTGGGTTTGTAAGGTTTACCTTTCCAAGTTAGTTTACCCTCAAAGGCCTTATCCCATCCGTAATCTCCGAAGGCGGGTAAAGCCACTCCCGGTTGTTCCTTTTGGGGATTAGCCATAAATTTCAGCCATTGCTCCAGGCTTACCAAAGCCTCAATTGAGGGATATCCAAACATATTGGTAGCCAGGGGAACGGGATTTCCCTTCATAAACTCCTGTATAGCTTGGGGATTTTGGGCATTGGGCATTATCCCTCCGAAGAAGATATCAAGCATCCACAGCATTCCGGGTATCTTCATGAAGGGGTATTCGGGTTTTTCCTTAACCGCTATCGGCAAGGTAACAAAGGTTCTTCCCTCTTTCTTCATCCATTCCCAGAATTTGGCAACTTTGTGTCTGTATTCTCCACCTACGATATATCCACCGTAGTTGTCGTGCCCGTTAATAATAGCCTGGAGCATTGCTAGGACTTTCCTTAGCTGAATTGCATCGGCATACCTGGCGTCGTAAATTCCCGGTTCTACCGCCGAAGGCCTTTGGGTTGCAAACTTTATGGCGGTATCCCTTATATCCTCCGCGGGAATTTCGGTAATTTTTTCCGCCCATTCGGGGGTATAGGGTTTGGTTTTCTCCTTAAGTAGTTCCCAAACGGTTTTAATATCCTCTACATAGGGGTTTTGTTGTTTCACAAACTCCAATATCTGTTTTCTTACCTCTTCGTTTAACTCCAATGCCGGTTCTACGGGATTGCCCCCAATATCGGTTTTGTTGTGATTTAGATACCCTTGTAGTTTTACTACCCTCCCGCTCCTTTCGTCTACTATGTAAAAGTGCTTATACCAAAAACCCATAGGATTGGGTTTTCCGTTCCGGTCTACTTTATCCGCCATTAACCACCAAGTGTCTTGTTTGGTTTTGGGGTGTTTGGTTTTAACCACTAAGAAAGGTGCGTTGGTGTGGTATCTGATAAACTGTAGATTGTGGGAATAAAGTTCCTTACCATAGTATTTTTCGTGTAAAACAACGTTTAACAACGCCAGTGCAAATGCGAGGTCTGTTCCCGGCTTAATTCTCAACCATTTATGGGCGCGAGCCGCCGCCTCGGAACGCCTTACATCTACGACGTAAACCTCCGCGCCGTTTTTAATGGCTTCGCCGAATCTGTACGCCCTACCGGTGGATATTCCCGTTAGAGACCCGTTGGAACGAACTATGAGAATAAAGTTTGCGTTTTCAAAATCCACAACCATTTCATCGTGGGTATTGAAATAACCGAATGTTGCGTGGATACCCAAGTGTTCTATACCCACACAGTTCTGAATTGGAGAGGCCCACAGATTAAAGGTTTGAAAGGATACTATTGCGGGAAACATTATCGGACGGTATTGGGCGCATCCGTGCCATCCTCCCAGGAAGAGGATTTCGTGGGGTTTTATCCCCATCATCTTTTGCATGATGTAGCCGTAAGCTTCCTGCCATGTAGCCTTTTTAAACTTCCATTCACCCCTTTTGGAACCGGGTATCCTTATCAACGGAGTGGTTATCCTATCGGGGTTAAATAGGTATTGAAGTCCCGATTGTCCCCTCGCACAAAGTTTTCCTTGGTTGTAGTTATCGTTTTCGTTCCCTTCCAACTTTAGGGGTTTGGAAATATTTCCCTTTTTGTGAACCCTTATAACCTCACCGCAAATATTTGCACAGAAAGCGCACATATTGGGTCGCCACTCAATTTCCCAACCGGGAGTGTATACCTCCGTTGCATTAAGTTTCTTGGAAGTTAGTTGGAGGAAGGAGAGGGCGGTAGCGGTACTCGCCAAAGCAACCGACCCCTTTAAAAAATCCCTCCTGGAGATTTTAGTCTTGAGCATCCGAAGCCCTCCTTAGCTAAAGACTCTAATTATTATCATAATCCCGAAAGCTATTAGAAATCAAGAATTTTTCTATTTCCCAATATAACTGAATAAGAATTTTACGATGAATTAGCTTGTAAGAACTTTTATATTCATATATGTGAATATTAAACTTCCAATATATTATTGCGATATAAACTTTTTCTTTCATATCATTCTCAATATGAGGTGTATCAGGTTTTCGGCAATTTTACTGGTTTTGAGCGGTATTTCATTTGCAACCAATGGAGATTTTCTAATCGGTGTCGGAGCGGTCTCAAGGGGTATGGGAGGTGTCGGTATAGCAACCGTAACCAACGCAGACAGCACTATTTTTTCCAACCCCGCGCTGATGACCGAATATAAAAGGGCCGTTTTGTCCTTAGGTGGAACGCTATTTATGCCTCACACCAAAGGTTACGCTAACGGCTCTTCCGCAACGAGCAATGCGAAATATTTTGCCATCCCCTCAATAGGTTTCATTTATCCGATGTCACAAAAGTGGTTTTTCGGAATATCCGCCTACGGAATTTCAGGAATGGGTGTGGATTATAGAAATACCAATGTAAAGTGTAATCCTAAATCTTTCGGGTGTTATACCAACTTACAAACGATGGAATTGGCTCCTTCATTGGCGTATAAAGTGAATGAAAAATTTTCGGTAGGTTTTAGATTGGATTTAGCCTACGGCGCTTTGGATTTAGGGGCAGGTTTAAGCAGCGATTACTCTGTGGGGGCTCAAGTAGGCCTTTCCTATAAGGTAGCTCCCACCGTTACCCTCGGAGCGGTTATTAAAAGCCCTCTCAAATTAAACTTTGCACGGGTGGGAGATTTCAACGGCGACGGGGTTTTGGACGATATGACCCTTGAGCAACCTTGGGTATTCGGAGCGGGTATAGGGGTTACACCTGCGGAAAAACTTAAAGTGACGCTGGAACTAATGTATCTTCCCTGGAATAAGGGGGAAGGTTACAAAGATTTTGGATGGAAAGAGCAATGGGTTTTTAAGGTTGGAGGGGAATACAAAGTTACCGATAAACTAACCCTGAGGGCGGGTTACAACTACGGAAAATCCCCCGTCAAGGGAAGCACCTTTAACACCACCAATCCCCTCCTAGAGGGGGCTGAATGTATGAAAATAGTCGGTTTTCCCGCCATAGCTGAACACCATATATCGTTGGGTGCGGGTTATAACCTCACCCAAAATGTGAGATTGGATATTTCATATATGCATGCCTTTGAAAATACCGTCCAAAGTGTCGTAAATGGCCACCTTTACAAATCCAAACTATCGGAGGATAGCGTATCAATAGGACTTACCTGGAATTTCTAATTTCTTTTTTAAATTTTTTACAAAGGTTTCCATTAGGGTTTTCTTCCTTATTTTTAATTCCAAAAGGGTTGCGACGGTATTTTTTAACCTAAAGGGGTCTGCCTTCAAATATTTCCCCGCAAGGGTTGGGTTGTAGGCCACATAAATACTCCCGTGGATGAGGTAATTACCCTTTTTCAACTCCCTAACCGCAGATGCAACCAGTTTCTTTCCCTTATAGGTGACTTCCCCAAAGGTGGGAAAGAGTTGACAAAGTTCCCTTTGGCGGTATTCTCCCCTTTTATTCCTACTGAAGGTAACCTCTATACCCAACTCCTTAAAGGTTTCAACAAATATTGAAGAGACAAACCTGTAAAGTTGAAGCGGGCTTTTGAAAATCCCCGGTGGGGTGGCAAGGGCGTAAGAAATATCCCAGCCGTGGAGTAAAATTCCCCCTCCCGTGGGGCGCAAAACTTTCGGAATATCCACTTCGTAGGAGGAGTAAAGCCCTTTTTGGGAATAACCGAAGGAGAGACTAAGGCAATCCCACCCATACCAACGGAAGGAAAATTTACCCTCTTTAAAACTCTCTTCCGTCAGTTCTGTATCTATATTCATATTCCTTTGGGGGGAATTTATCTCAAAAGGAATAACCTCAAGGTGTGGCATTCAACCTATCCAAATTCCACTCCTTTGCCTTATAAAAGAGCATATCCACCATGTCCTTTAAAAAGTTCTTTAGGTCCTTTCTATGGATAACGTTATCTATAAGTCCCTTTTCCAGTAGAAACTCCGCAGTCTGAAAGCCCTTGGGAAGTTTCTGTTTTATGGTTTGCTCTATAACCCTGGCCCCCGCAAAGCCTATCCTTGCCCCCGGCTCCGCAACTATAATGTCGCCCAAGAAGGCAAAACTGGCGCTAACGCCTCCCATCGTAGGATCGGTCAAAACTGTTATATAGGGTATACCCTTTTCCCGTAAAAAACCCACTGCAAGAGAGGTTTTTGCCATTTGCATTAGCGAAAGAATACTTTCCTGCATCCTCGCCCCGCCGGAAGCGGTAAAAACTATCAGGGGCAATTCCTTTTGAGCGCAATATCGACAGGCGCGGAAAAACCTTTCACCTACAACCGAACCCATAGAGCCGCCGATAAAGTTAAAGTCCATAACTCCTACAACCACCAGCCTTTTGTAAATTTCACCTTTGTAAAAGAGAATAGCCTCGTCTACTTTGCTTTTGTTTTTGGCCTCCTCCAACCTCTTAGTGTAGGGTTTTAAATCCTCAAACATTAAGGGGTCGGTCGGTTTAATTTCACCAAAAAGGGGTTTCCTATTTTCGGGGTCAAGGGTTATATCTACCCTCGTTTTTGCATCAATCCTAAAGTGGTAACCGCATTCGGGACAAACCCAAAAATTGTCTTTTAGGTCGGGCGTATACAGAAGCTCTTTACAGGAGGGACACTTTGTCCAAAGCCCTTCGGGAATGTTTTTTTTTCTCCTAAAAAAATCAAAGAGTTTCATTAAAGATGGATTTTCCTAAAAGAAAAGATAAGATTCAAAAATAGTTTCGACAAAAATGGAAAAAAAGAGAAAATTATAGGGATTTGCAACAGAACCACCAGTCAAAGCATTCAATTTCACCCCTCTCCGCAGCTTCAAGGCGTTTTTTAGCGGTTTCAACGTCGGCTGCGGGAGGAATAATTACTTTGTTACCTAGGAGAGAGTTGGGTCTCCACTCAACTTGGTCTACACCCCAGTTTGCAGGCATAGCAACGCCGTTGGCTTGGGATACATTTAGGGCTTTAACATATCTTAAGACTTCATCAATGTTTCTACCTACATCGTAAGGGTAGGTAATAATAGCTTGAACTACACCGTTTTTGTCCACAATGTAAACGCTTCTAACGGTTTTGGTTTTCCCTTCGGGAATCATTCCCAGTTGTCTTCCGATTGCACCGGTATCGTCGGCGATAATGGGGAATTTGATTTCCACGCCGAGTTTTTCTTTTATCCAGTCTACCCACTTGATGTGGGAGAATACTTGGTCCACCGAAAGACCTATAAGTTCAAAACCTTCTTTTTGGAACTCTTCTTGTCTTCTTTGAAATTCTACAAATTCGGTGGTGCAAACAGGTGTAAAGTCGGCGGGGTGAGAAAATAGAATAAATCCTTTACCTTGGGAGGTGAAGTGGTCGGGGAGTTTAATAACACCGTGGGTGGTAACTACTTCCATTTCGGGAAACTTTTGTAGTAGTAAGCTCATTTTAAACCTCCTTTTTGCAAATTTTTTTTCATTGCTAAAATATAAAACCGCAAAAAAATTGTCAATAGTGGTTTTGTCATAGTTTCTATCAAAAATATTGGAGAAATTTAAAAGAATTTAGGTTTTAAGAAATAAAACCCGCCTTCGGTTGGGGATATTTTCCATCGGTAGAATAATGGAAATTTAATGACAACTATTTTGGACGGAAAAAAGGTGTCCCAGATATACAGGGAAAGCTTTAAGGAGGAAATAGAAAACTACCTTTCAAGGGGGTTTAGAAGACCCTCGCTGGCGGTAGTTCTCGTCGGTAACGACCCCGCCAGTCAAGTTTACGTAATTAATAAAAGAAAAGCCTGTCAAAAGGTGGGAATAAATTCCCTCTACTACCACTTAGGGGAAAACATTTCCGAACAAGAACTCCTAGGTCTGATAAAGGAATTAAACCAAAACCCCGAAGTTGACGGTATTCTCGTTCAACTGCCTTTGCCCAAACAGATTAATACCCGTAAGGTTATAGAAACGATCAGGCCCGACAAGGATGTGGACGGTTTTCATCCCGAGAATATGGGAAAGTTGGTAGCCAACGTTGAGGGAGGCTTTATTCCCTGCACCCCATTGGGAATAAAACTCCTCTTTGACCACTACGGGATAAACATTCAAGGTAAAGACGTCACCGTTGTAGGAGCGGGTTATATAGTGGGAAAACCCTTGTCGGTGCTTTTACTCAATATGAATGCAACCGTAACGGTCTGCCACATTTACACAAAGGACCTTAAAAAGCACACTCTAAACGCGGATATTCTGATATCCGCAACGGGAGTTCCCCACTTAATAAAGGAAGATATGGTAAAAGAAGGAGCCATAGTTGTAGATGTCGGTATCTCCAAATTGGACGGAAAGATAGTGGGAGATGTAGATTTTGAAAAGGTAAAAGAAAAGGCCTCTTACATAACCCCCGTGCCGGGCGGTGTAGGTCCCATGACCGTTACCGCACTGTTACTTAACACTATAAAAGCTTATAAAATGCATTTGAACATTTAATTTTTCCCTTTTTTCAACCTTTCCTGTGCCTCTGTAATTAAAATTTGATTTACAAGCCTGTAGGCTTGGGCGACTATTTGGGGATTTTGGGAGGTATCTATAAGCTGTTTGAGAATTTTTTTAGCCTTTTCATATTTCCCTTCCTTAACCAAAAGCTGAGCGTATTCCAAAGTAACCCTTTCGTCGTTGGGATAGGCGGATAGGTAACGCAAATAATAACTTTCCGCTTTTGAATAAAAACCTTTTTCGGCAAAATATCTCGCCAATTCCAATAGGGCTTCTTTGTATTTTGGGTATAAATCTATTGCCCTTTTTAGGGTGGCTATATATTCCCTTTCCTTTCCGAGTTTTTTGTAAAGTTGGGCTAAGGCGTAAAAGGCTTTGTACCTGTCCTCGTAAGTATCAAGATTGGCCGCTTTTTTAAACCACTCCACCGCCAGTTTGTATTTTCCCCACTCGGTGTATAAAACCCCCAAATCGTAGTAAACTTCCCCGTAATCTGGCTTAAGGGCTAAAGCCTTTTCGAAAGCCTGCTTTGCCTTTTCAAAAAATTTTGAAAAAGTATAGGCTTCCCCTAAGTTTTTCCAATATTCGGGATCGTAAGGGTTTAACTGCACCGCCCTCTTGAAGTTGGCTATAGCCTTGGCGTAATTTTCTTCCGCCATAGCCGCTATACCCAATTTGTTGAAAAACTCCCCCGCCCTTTGCAATTCTTGGTTATTGGATTCCTTCGGAGTTTGGGAAGGTCTTTCCTTAACGCAAGAAGATAATCCCAAAACGATAAAAGATAACAAAAGTAGCAACTTCCTATCCATCAAAACGAATTATGATTGACAAAAATTAAAAATAAACAACCTATGGAAACTTAAAATGTAAGACCTTACGATGGAAAAAATAAAAGTTATCGTAGGCGATAAGAGTGGACAATTTGAAAAAGGAACTCCTATAGGTGAAATATTTAAGAAGTTTAACATAAAAGGTGCCATAGGTGCTTTGGTCAAACCTTTGGAGGAGATAAAAAGAGAGGAACCCAAGGAGGACCTTTTAAAAGATAGCAAGGCAACCGATAGCGGTATCTTTGACCTCCATACCCCTTTGGAGTTTTCCGCCGAGGTTAAACCTATCTACAAAGGTTCCAAAGAAGGTTTGGAAATAATGCGCCATACCCTTGCCCATATATTGGCGCAGGCCCTTAGCGAGCTTTATGGAAGAACCAAAGTCCATTTGGGTATAGGACCTACGACCGAAAACGGTTTCTTCTACGACGTGGAGATAGAAGGGGTTCACCTAAAGGAGGAAGACCTTCCCAAGATAGAGGAAAAGATGAAGGAAATAGTAAAAAGGGATTTACCCATAGAGAGAATAGAACTAAGCCGGGAAGAAGCCAAAAAACTATTTAAAGAGCTTGGAGAAAAATACAAACTGCAAATTATAGACCGTATCCCCGAAGGGGAAAAAATAACCGTTTACAAACAGGGGGATTTTGTAGACCTCTGTAGGGGACCGCACCTGCCCTCTACCGGTAAGGCCGGGGAATTTAAACTTTCCCACATAGCGGGTGCCTATTGGCTCGGCAGGAGCGACCAACCTATGCTCCAGAGAATTTACGGGGTTGCCTTTTGGACTAAAAAAGACCTTAAGAATTACCTCAACTTCCTTAAGGAGGTTAAAAAGCGCGACCACAGAAAATTAGGCAGGGAATTGGAATTCTTTACCATAGATAACAACATAGGTGCGGGGCTTATATTGTGGCTTCCAAGGGGAGCACTCTATAGAAAACTCCTTGAGGATTTTTTAAGGGAAGAACACTACAAGAGGGGATACCGGTTTGTCTATACACCCCATGTGGGTAAATCGGTTCTGTGGAAAACCTCGGGCCACTTGGAGTTTTACAAAGAAAACATGTTCCCGCCTATGGAAATGGACAACGAAACCTATTTCGTAAAACCTATGAACTGCCCCTTCCACATAGCCATATACAAATCCAAAGTAAGGAGTTATAGGGAATTCCCCTTAAGGTTTTTTGAATTGGGAACCGTTTACAGGTATGAACTTTCGGGAGTGCTTCACGGACTTTTAAGGGTTAGAGGTTTTACCCAAGACGACGCCCATATCATTTGCACCGAAGAACAGGTAGAAAGCGAAATTAAAGAGGCGTTGAAATTTGCATTGGACATTTTAAAAGTTTTTGGCTTTAACGAATACAAAGTTTACATTTCCACCCGTCCCGAGAAATCGGTTGGGGAAGACCACCGTTGGGAAGTGGCAACCAACGCCCTGATAAAAGCGGTCACCGATTTGGGATTGGATTACGACGTAGACGAAGGAGGCGGAGCCTTCTACGGACCAAAGATAGATATAAAGGTAAAAGACGCCATAGGGAGATTTTGGCAACTTTCCACCATACAGTTTGACTTCAACCTGCCCGAAAGGTTTGATATGACCTATATAGGTGCCGATAACAAACCCCACCGCCCTTACATGATTCATAGGGCGGTTTTGGGTTCCATAGAAAGGTTTACCGGAGTTTTATTGGAACACACCGCGGGTTTACTCCCCCTTTGGATATCTCCCACCCAAGTTATCGTTTTACCTATAGCGGATAGACACAATGGATATGCCCAAAAAGTGGCGGAAAAACTAAAAACGGCAGGTTTTAGGGTTGAAATAGACCTTTCGGAGGAGAGCCTGGGTGCAAAAATCCGCAAGGCGGAACTCTTAAAAATACCCTATATGCTAATAGTGGGAGATAAGGAGCTTGAAAACCAAACCGTAGCCGTTAGGGGTAAAAAAGAAGGAAAAAACCTTGGAACTATGAAGGTGGAAGAGTTTGCCGAATTCCTTAAAGAAAAAATTAAAGAAGAACTAAAAGCGGTTTCTTGAGTTTTTAAACCTTTTCAGGTTTTTCAATTTAATTAAATTACCCAAAACCCCTCTTTGCTTGATTTTTTCCATGGTAAATTTTGCCCATTTTGTTTAAGTTAGAATTCCAACTTCCGTGGAGGTTTCTACATAATGCCTAAACAAATAGACGTGAAAAAAATTCTGGAAGAAGGTGGAAACTTTGAAGGTTTGGATTTGACATTTGCCAACTTTAGAGGTCTTACCATAGAAAATGCCAACTTTAACGATACATCTATGACCGCCGGCGACTTTTCGGGGGCGGTACTGATAAATTGCACCTTTGAAGGTGCCTATATTCCCGAGATAAATTTTGCGGGAGCCAAGCTGATTAATTGCTCTTTTAAAGATGCCTTTTTACAAAGGGCAAACTTCCGAGGTGCAACTTTGGAAAAGGTAAACTTTGAAGGGGCTTTTTTAAACGTTTCCAATTTCCAAGAGACGCAGCTGAGAGAGGTTGTTTTTAAGGATAATCCCCTCAAAAAGAGTGATTTTAGATTTGCCCTAGTAAGGGATAGTATTTTTGAAAATGTAACCATGACGGGTGCCTCTTTGGAGAAGGCCAACTTCAAAAATGTGAGGTTGATAAATTCCGACCTAAGAAGGGTTAATACTTCCCACGCGGTATTTACCAACGTGGAAGATGAAAATACCGCCTTCTACGGGAAAAAACCCTGGGGAGGGGAAACTTTCAACGGGGAAGAAAACATATACCAAAGCGGAAGCTACGACGGTTAGCGGAAAGTTCCTCTTATTTCTATAATCTTTTTCCAAGAAGTCTTTTAAAGTTTTCTGATATAATTGCTTTTCCATCAAAAATAAAGGAGGAGGTAAGCCATGGCTTGCGTAAAAGTTCATATCGACCAAGACCTCTGCACCGCTTGCTCTCTGTGCTATGAAAGGCTTCCCGAAGTTTTCCAAGATGTCGGTGACGGTATCGCAACCGTTGGAGAAAACAACGAAGGTTGCTTCTGCGACAATGTAGAAGAGATCAAAGAAATTGCCGACGAATGCCCCGCGTCCTGCATCATCGTTGAAGACGTAGACGGCTGCTAATTTCCAAACGGATAACGCCTAATATACCCCTTAATTCCCCTCCTTTCTATTCTTACTTTTTTAATGCGTAACCTCAATTGGTGGAGGAATTTTATAGAAAAAATTCCCGAAAAGTGCGGAGTTTACTTATTTAAAAACAACGGCAAGTTTATTTACATAGGTAAAGCAAAAAATTTAAAGAAAAGATTATTAGACCATCTACGGGCCGCCAAAAACGATATTAAGGAACTTCAAATTTTTGTCCAATCGGAAAGTTTGGAATACATCCTTACGGACAACGAGTTTGAGGCTTTGGTTTTAGAGAGGGAACTTATCAACCATTACAAACCAAAGTTTAACGTTGTTTTCAAACATGGAAGTGGATATCCGATGTTGGTTATTACCAAAGAGCCCTTTCCAACGGTAAAGATAGTTAGAACCTTTGAAGAAAAAGGGGAATACTTTGGGCCCTTTTTTACGGTAAATCAAGCCAAAAGGGTTAAAAAACTTCTGCACCAGATTTTTAAATTGAGAACCTGCGATGTTATGTCAAGTAAAATTTGTATGGATTACCATTTAGGATTATGTAGCGCTCCCTGCGAAGGAAAAATTTCCCAAAAGGACTACCTTTTGGCGGTGGAAAGTGCCAAGGCCTTCCTTTCGGGGGAAGTGGGAAAAGTTCTTCCAACCCTTTACGGGAAGATAGAAGAATACGCAAAAAGGTTGGAGTTTGAAAGGTGTGTCTTCCTCAAGGAGCAAATAATAGCCTTAGAAAATCTCGCAAAGGGACAAAAGGTTTTAAACCTTCCCTTTGCGGAAGCCGATTTATGGGTACAAAAAGGGAAAAAGGTCACCATTTACCTTGTAAGGGCAAAAGGACTTGTAGGAAAACAGGACTTTGAGATACCTCCCGCTTACGATGGGAGTTTTGAAACCTGGCTTTTGGCCTACTATTCGGTGAACTTTGTTCCCGAAAGGATTTTCCTAGAAGGTGAAATTAAAGACCCCAACCTGTTGAGGAGATTTCTCGAGAAAAAAAGGGGTAAAGGGGTGGATTTGGAAAAAGGTATCCCTTCACCGCTAAGGCGGTTGGTGGAAATAAACACCAAAAGTGGAGAGGAAGCGAAAAAACTCTTTAGGGAGGTTTTAAACCTTCCCTACCCCCACAGGATAGAGGGTTTTGATATCTCCCACTTTAATGGGGAATTTGTCGTGGGTTCCTGCGTGGTTTGGGAAGATGGATACATGAAGAAAAAGTGTTACAGGAAGTACAGAGTAAAAAGCTTTGAAGGTATAGACGACTATAGAGCCATCCAAGAGGTTTTGTCCCGAAGGGCGAATAGGATAAAAAAAGGGCAATATCCTAAGCCCGACCTTTGGCTGATAGACGGCGGTAGGGGGCAGCTCCAAACCGCATTGGAGGTTAAAAAGAGGTTTAACCTAAGAGTTTTTGTGTGCGCCTTGGCCAAGCGTGAGGAAATCCTATATACGGAAGATGGAAGGGAAATAAGAGTAAAAGAATATCCGCCCCTTTATAGGGTTTTCGGACTTATAAGGGATGAAGCCCACCGCTACGCGTTGGGATATAACCGTAGGCTTAGGGAATTAAAGATTTTTGGAAAACTTCCCGAAAGGGATAGAAAAATTCTTGAGAGAAATTTTGAAAATCTTTACGAAGTATTAAATGCAAAGGGGGAAACATTAAAAAGGTTGGGATTAAATCCCGCCCTAAAACGGGAAATAAGGAAAATATACGGTGACTAATTGGCAACACTTTCTATAAGCTCCTTTAGTTTTTGGGAAGGATTTTTATCCTTCATAAGAGAGGTTCCTATAAGGAATGCATCGGCCCCCGCTTTGGAAAGTCTTTCTATATCTTTGGGAGTGGAAATACCGCTCTCCGCAACCGCACAACAAACTCCTGCGGATTTCATAATGGGCAAAACCCTTTCGGAAACCCTTAAATCCACTTCCAAAGTTTCCAGGTTTCTATTATTGACCCCTACCAATTTGTCGTAATACTTCAAAGCCCTTTCAAGTTCCCATTCGTCAAAAACCTCAACGAGGGGGGTAAGTCCTAAACCCAAAGAGGTTTCTATAAAGTCGCGGAGCTTTACCTCGTCAAGGATTTTTACTATAAGCAAGACCAAATCCGCCCCGAAGGCCTTAGCTTCCCATATTTCCAGTTCGTCCACTATAAAATCCTTTCTGAGAAGGGGGATGGTAACCCTTTGGCGTATCCGCCTTAAAAATTCCAAACTTCCTTTAAAGTAATTCTCCTCGGTAAGAACCGAAATGGCGCATGCTCCCGCGGTTTGGTATCCTTTTGCAACCTCTAGGGGGTCCACCCGCCTAATTAAACCTTCCGAGGGGGAAGCCTGTTTTATCTCCGCAATAATACAGGGTTTTCTTGCAGAACATTCAAAGGTTAGGGTCTCTTTACGCCCCAAGGCGAGATCCTTAACCATCGACCTATAGCTGGGGTTGGCCTTTTTCTCTTCCAAACGGGAGAGTTTGTCTTCTACTATTTTTTCCAAAACGCTCATAAAAAGAAACTATCTTGCCTTTAGCGGAAAGTTCATAAATTTTGAAACAGATGGAGGACAAGGTGAAAAAGAAAAAGGTTGGGTATGTAACCATTGTGGGCAAACCCAACGTGGGGAAGTCTACCCTAATAAACGCCTTAATAGGAACCAAGGTTTCCATAGTGACCGATAAACCGGGAACAACACGAATAAGGCTTTTGGGTATAAAGAACGATGAAGACGCCCAAATAATCTTCTTAGACACCCCGGGAATTTATAGGGAAGAGGATGCTATGGAAAAGGCTATGATAGAGATGGCCACCACATCCCTGCAGGATGCGGACTTAATTCTGTTTATGATAGAGGCGCACCGCCCTTGGACTAAACAGGATAAGGAAATCTTTGAAAAATACGTTAAACCTCAAAACAAACCGGTAATTTTGGTTATAAACAAAATAGATAAACTCAAAAAGACGGAAGAACTTTTACCCCTCATAGAGGAGAGTGCCAAATATTACCCCTTTGCGGAAATAGTTCCGATATCGGCCAAAAAGGGAACTAACATTAAAAAACTTCTGGAAGTGATAAAAAAATATCTCCCCGAAGGGGAGCCCCTATTTCCCGAAGATATGACGGTTGATTTACCACTAAGGCTTTACGTTGCAGAAATAATCAGAGAAAAAATATTGCAATTGACCCATGACGAAGTTCCTCAAGAGGTTGCGGTTGTTATAAACGAGATAAAACCGGGCGATAAAAATCCCGATATGCTCGTTATAAGAGGGGAAATAGTAGTGAGCAGGGAAAGCTTAAAACCGATAATAATCGGCAAAAAGGGCCAAAGGTTAAAAGAGATTGGAAAAAGGGCTAGGGAAGAGTTGGAACTGATTTTGGGTAAAAAGGTTTACCTTGAACTTTGGGTGAGGGTAAGGAAAGACTGGAGGGAACGTCCCGAGCTCGTTAGAATGTTCGGTTACTCACTCTAATAGAGTATATATCTGGGTTTCTTCCTTAAAGGTGTGGTATTTAAACAAGTTCTTAAAACTTTCTATTTCCCCTTTTTCCAGATACTCTAAAAGAAGCCGGTGTTCCTTTTTTACCATCTGGAGGGGGGATAACTCATCGCTTCCTCCTAAAATCTCTTTGTGTTTTTCTAGAAATGCTTCCTCTTGTTCAAAGTGTTTTCTCAGTTTTTCTACAAAACCTTCCGAAAGGGGGTTTTGATTTGCCAATATTTGGTGCTGTTTTAGGAGGGTTTCTTTGTCCGCCATATCACCAATTTTAAAAACCGTTCCTGTCGGGTGTCGGCTCCAAACTTAAAATTAAAAAATCAAAGATGAAGTTGGAACATATAAGGAACTTTGCAATAATAGCCCATGTAGACCACGGAAAGTCTACCCTGGCCGATAGGCTTATAGAATACTGCGGTGCGGTTTCCAAAAGGGAACTCCAAGAGCAAATGCTTGACACCTTGGACATTGAAAGGGAGAGGGGGATAACCATAAAACTCCAGGCGGTAAGGCTCTATTACAAGGCAGACGATGGGAAAACGTACGAACTCCACATGATAGATACGCCGGGACACGTGGATTTCTCCTATGAAGTTTCCCGTTCTTTGGCCGCTTGCGAAGGTGTTTTGCTTCTTATTGATGCCACCCAAGGGATACAAGCCCAAACTATTGCCAACTTTTGGAAGGCGGTGGAACAAGACCTCGTTATTATTCCCGTTATAAACAAAATAGACCTCCCTTCCGCAGATGTAGACCGGGTAAAGGAACAGATAGAAAACATTTTGGGGTTGGACCCCAATGAGGCCATTTTGACATCGGCCAAAGAGGGTATAGGTATAAAGGAACTCCTTGAGGCTATAGTGAAGAGAATTCCTCCCCCCGAAGGAGACCCCAATAAACCTTTAAAGGCACTAGTTTTTGACTCCTATTACGACCCATATAAAGGGGCGGTTGCCTACGTTAGGATTTTTGACGGAAAGGTAAAGAGGGGAACGACCATAAGGTTAATGTCCACCGGCAAAGAGTTTGAAGTGACCGAGGTGGGAACCCAAACTCCTAAACCGACTCCCCTAAAGGAGCTTTCAGCGGGAGAGGTGGGTTACATCGCCGCTTCTATAAAGGATGTCAAGGATATAAGGATTGGTGATACCATTATCGACGCGGATAATCCCACTCCCCAACCCATTCCCGGTTTCAAACCGGCCAAGCCTATGGTTTTTACCGGACTGTATCCCGCCGACGATTATACCTACGAGGAGCTTAGGGATGCTCTGGAAAAATATTCAATAAACGACGCGGCTTTGGTATTTGAACCGGAAAGCTCTCCAGCCCTAGGTTTGGGATTTAGGGCGGGCTTTTTAGGTCTTTTGCATATGGAAATAGTTCAGGAACGGCTTGAGAGAGAATACGGTGCCCGCCTTATTATTACTACCCCCAACGTTATTTACAGGGTAAAAATGAACGATGGTTCCTATAAGGAAATAAGAAACCCCGAAGAGCTTCCCGCCCCCGACAGGTACCAGTGGATAGAGGAACCTTGGGTGCTTGTTACCATAGTCACCCCCAAGGAATACCTGGGTGCGATAATGCAACTTTGTCAGGAAAAGAGAGGTATTCAGAAGAAGTTTGAATTCTTAGACCCCAATACGGTAGCCCTTGAATACGAGATGCCTTTGGCGGAAATTATTACCGATTTCCACGATAAAATTAAGTCGGTGACCCGAGGTTTTGCCTCTTACGATTACGAATTTATAGGATACCGGAAAGAAGACCTTGTAAAGTTAAGGGTATTTATCAATAACCAACCGGTGGATACCCTATCATTTATAGTCCACCGCGATAAGGCTTACCGCAGGGCACGGCAAATAGTTGAGAAGTTAAAGGAAACTATTCCACGCCAACTTTTTGATATAAAGGTGCAGGCGGGTATAGGAAACAAGATAATAGCTTCCGAAAGAATTCCCGCCCTTAGGGCGGATGTTACCGCCAAGTGTTACGGTGGAGACGTAACCCGTAAGAAGAAACTCTTAGAAAAACAGAAAGAGGGTAAGAAAAGACTAAAGCAATTCGGCAAACTTCAGCTCTCGCAGGAAGCCTTTTTAAGCGTTTTGAAGTTGGAGGACTAATTCCCGTCTTTGGCGGGCCTCAACCCCGTTTTTAAAAAGTTAAGGGGGTCTATCGCAATATCGTTCAGGTAAACACCAAAATGCAAGTGGGGACCCGTTGAACGCCCGCTGGAGCCTACCCTTCCTATAACCTCTCCTTGCTTTACAAATTCTCCCTCTTTTATCTCTATCCGGGAAAGGTGGGCATAAAGTGTCATTAGTCCCCAACCGTGGTCTATCACAATAGTATTTCCGGTCAAAGCAAGTTTTCGTGCCAAGATTACTTTACCCGATAAAACTGCGAAAATTTTCTCCCCGTAAGGGGCGGCGAAATCCACCCCTTTGTGAAACCCCGCGGGTTTTCCATTTACAAACCTCCTAACCCCGTAAGGTGAGGAGATGCGTTTGAAAAACTCTAAAGGGAAAAGAGGTCTGCTTTCGTAATACCTGACGGGTGAGTAGGTTCTTAAGACTTTCCTTATTAGGGAGTAATCCCGCGAAACCCTTTTTGTGTCCGTTTTATAGGATACCTTTAGGCGGGAAATACCCCTTGAAAGGGGTTCTACTTTAAAGTTTACCCGGGCCAATTTAAACCCTTCCCTATAAAAGGTGAGTGTTATATTTCCACTCCAAAAGAAGGGAACCGCAAAGGGTAGATAATCTATATTGTTGGGGTAGGAATATAAAAAACTCCTAACTTCCTTTCCGTTTGAAAGGTCAACGCGATAGGTTACAGGTTTCAGATTTCTACACTTTAAAAGCCCCACGTTTCCCGAAAAGCCTTTAAAGGAAAGGGTGCATATTTCCGTCCCGAAGAGAAAGAGGGGTAAAAGGGTTAAAAGGAGTAGTCTAACCATACCGGGTAGTTTAATACTTTATGCTGGTTGCAATAGACGGTTTTGCGGGAAGCGGAAAGTCGACAATTGCCAAAATGTTAGCCTCCAAAATAGGTTTCTTCTATCTGGATACGGGTGCTACCTACCGAGCATTGGGGTTGGCGGTAGCCAAAAAGACGGGGAAAAGGGAGAATTTCTCCTTGGAAGAGATATTAAAGGTTGTGGAAGAGGTGGAACTAAAGGTGGAATATATAGGAGGGGACTTCAGAATATACCTCAACGGAGAGGATGTAACCGAAGTTATAAGAACGGAGAAAGTAGGCAAATACGCATCTTTGGTTGCAAGCTTTCCCCAAATTAAGGAGAAACTTTTTGAGTTTCAACGCAATTTGGTAAACAAAGGAAACGCGGTGGTCGAAGGAAGGGATGCTGGATTGTACGTTTTTCCCAATGCCGATTTGAAAATATTTCTAACCGCAACCCCCGAGGTTAGAGCAAAAAGGAGACTAAAGGAACTTAAGGAAAGAGGAAAAACCGATGTAAGTTACGAGGAAATACTTAAGGCGATAATTGAAAGGGATAAAAGAGACCAAACCCGCAAAGATTATCCATTTAAACCCGCCCCCGATGCGGTTGTTATTGATACTTCCGAAAAAACCATTGACCAGGTTTTTCAGGAGGTGTGGGAACTGGTGGAGCCTTACCTCAATCTCTTTATAACCGGGGTGGGAAGTGGTTTGGGATTGGCTCTGGCAAAGGAGTTTATAGAGAGGGGCTACACCGTTTTTGCCATTTCCCGCAAAGAGCCTAACGAACTCAAAGGAAATCCTAAATTTGTTTTTACCGCTTGTGACCTTTCCAACCTTGAGGAGGTAAGGGACAAAGTAAGGCAACTTTTGGAGAGGGTAAAGGGAAACCTCCCTTGGGTAATCCTAAATGCGGGTATTTTGGGTGAGCTAAAAGAGATGCGCCTTACCCCCCTTAAGGAATTTCAGAGAATTTTAGACGTAAACCTCTGGAGTAACAAATTGCTTTTAGACCTCCTTTGGGATTTGCAAAAAGAGGGAAAATTAAAAGTTGGGCAAATAGTTGCCATCTCCAGCGGAGCGGCGGTAAACTGTAACAAGGGTTGGAATGCCTATTCCCTATCCAAAGCCGGTTTGAACTGTATGGTAAAGCTCTACCATTGGGAGTTTGAAAATTCCCACCTTATATCGTTGGCCCCTGGACTTATAACCACCCCCATGTTGGAAAAAGTTTTGAAAATTGCCGAGGAGGATAGATTTCCCTCCGTAAAAAGAATAAAGCGGGCACCCAAACATACGCCCGAAAGTGCGGCGAAAATGCTTTTACAAGTTTTTCCTTCGCTGGTTAAATTCCCCTCGGGAAGTTTTATAGACGTGAGAAAAGAATTCGGGGAAATATATAACTCTTGCCTTCCCTAAGCCTTTGCCTTTCAAAATTTTGAATATAAATCTTTAAACCTTATGGCGTTGTTTTATTCGGGATTGGCGCTGTTTTTAATCTACCTTTCAATACTTCTTTCGCGAAGGTTCGGAGTTCCTTCCCTCATACCGATAATATTCCTCGGACTGCTTACCAAAGATTTTTTGCACACGGAACATTTACATTTTTTCGTAGAATTGGGTTTAATCCTCCTATTTTTCTTTATAGGATTGGAATTTAACTTTGAAAAACTGAAATCTATGACCGCCAAGTCCTGGAAAGCGGGAATTGCGGATTTTATCATAAACTTTTTCCCCCCGCTGGGTCTGGCTTTACTGTTTGGGTTTAACTTCGTGGAAGCCCTATTTATCGCAACGGTAGCCTATCCTTCTTCCACTTCCATAATAGCCAAACTACTAATAGATTACAAGCGACTGATAAATCCCGAAACGGAGCTCATTTTGGGAATATTAATCTTCGAAGATATAGTGGCTATTATTTTGCTTTCCGTCCTTTTCGGTATAACAAAGGGAAACGTAAACCCCACGGATATAGCCCTAAATATCCTCCTAATGTTTGCCGTTGTGGTCCTTTCCGCAATTTTGGGTAAGTTTGTTTTGTCCAAAATAACCAATTATTTGGAAAAAATCCTAACGGGAGCGGAAGATGTAATTCTTTTAATGTTGGGATTGCTCCTACTAGTTGCAGGTGGATTTCACTCGCTCGGAATAAGTGAGGTTTTGGGAGCCTTTATTTTGGGTTTAATGTTTGGGGAAACACCTTTTGCCGAGGATATAGAAAAATCCCTACACGACCTTAAGGAGCTTTCCATGGCTATATTCTTTTACAATTTCGGTGCCTCAATCCCCGAGATAACCCAGATGCCCAATCTTCTTTTCCTCACTTTACTCGTGATTGTAAGTATCGTTGGAAAAATAATAAGCACCTATATAGGTGGTTTAATAGCGGGCTTTTCCCCAAAATCCTCTTTGAGGGCCGCTTTGGAAATGGTTCCGAGGGGGGAGTTTTCCATAGTGGTTACCGCTATGGCTCCCAAGACACTGCAACCCCTTAGCGCCATTTACATTATCACAACTGCGGTTATAGGTTCGGTAATATTTATTTATGCCCCTCAAATAGTTGATAAAATCTTCGGAAAAAAGAAAAAATCCAAAGGTGAAGTACCCGACTATTTAAAGGATTTGGTAAAATAAGCATAAATTGTGGGAAAGAGAAAAGTTTACTCTATCTTTCTCTCGGCAATATTTGTTCCTTATATAGTAATTTTTGCCCTTAGTGTCAATTTTTTCCTTTCTAACTTTTCCAAATACTCCGAATTAAAAAATTTAAAAGGAGTTATAGAGCCAATAAAAAGTCTTTCGGGGATTATATCCTACCTTTATTGAAAAGCACTACATCCTTAATTTTGCATCAACCTGTCCCTTCCGGTGCTTTATT
>DTXZ01000049.1 GCA_012962155.1 Aquificales bacterium | reverse complement strand
TTGTAAATGTCCAAATCCAAAAGGGAAACGATTAGTTCCCGCCTTTGGGCGGGCTCGGACTGGAAAAACTCCGCATATCTACCTTGGGGGAGAAAGAAAATCTTTTTAAACTGTTTGGCGTTGACCCCTAGCAAGGTTTGAATCTCCCTCTTTATGGCATCGGAGCGGATAGCCCTCCTAACGCCGTTTACATAAAACCGGGCTTCCCCGCCTTTGCCCAGCCGCCGCAGACGTTCTATACGGTAAACCTTTCCCCCAACGGAAAAGGTAAAGTCTAGGTAAAACCCTCCGCTATTTTTGTTTACCAAATCATCGTGGTTTAGTTTCTCGGTGGGCTCCCCGAAGAGGGCAAAAACCATAGCCTCCAAAATGGAGGATTTCCCGCTTCCGGTTGGTCCCCTTATTACGAAAAAGTTGAGTTTGGAAAAATCAATCTCCTGACGATTCTTAAAGGGTTTAAATCCTTTTAAGACCAGTTTAAGGGGTCGCATTTTGCTTTAAATATTGCTGCGCATATTTTTGGTAGTTTAGGGCGTTTTGTTTAATTTTGTCTATCTCCTCGGGCGAAAGTTCCCTCTTTATTTGGGCGGGTCTTCCCATAAGCAAAACGCCGGGCGGAAACTCTTTACGGGGTGGAACCAAACTTCCCGCGGCGATAACGGTATTATCGCCGATTTTCGCCCCATCCAAAACGATAGCTCCAATACCCACCAAAACGTTGTTTCCTATGGTCGCACCGTGGATTATAGCCCCGTGGGCAACGGTTACAAAGTCACCTATTACGGTGGGAAATCCGTCGCTCATATCGGGCTTTGTATAGTGGGTTACATGGATAATCGCATTGTCTTGAATGTTGGAATATTTCCCTATCCTTATAAAGTGGACATCTCCCCTTACCACAGATCCAAACCAAAGGGAGGAGTATTCTCCTAATTCCACATTCCCTATAACGGTGGCATTTTCCGCCAAATAAACCGTAGGGTGAATTTTCGGTTTCCAATCCATGTAGGGTTTTATTAACGCCATAGGGATAGAGGATAAAACGGAAAGGATGTAACGAAGAAAATTCTTACCGCCCTTTGTAGTCCAAATAAATCTTGGAAGGAACGACCCCCCGCTGTCCCTGATATTTTCCGCTATAAGGCCGTAGTGGTTTTTGGTCTACCATGGCAAAGACCAATTGGCAAATCCTCATTTCGGGATAAAGCCTAATGGAGTAACTGTTGGCATTAAAGAGCTCCAAAGTAAGTTGCCCCTTAAACCCCGCATCAACCCAACCCGCGTTTTCTATAAAAAGACCCAACCTTCCGAGGGAACTCCTACCCTCAACAAAGGCGGTTAGGTCTTCGGGCAGCTCTATATACTCCAGAGTGGTAGCCAATACAAACTCCTTAGGTTGAATGAAAAAACCCTCGCTCGTTATCTCCTCGTACTCTATCTCCCAACGGGGGTTTTTCACATCGAGAAAATCCTTTACGCGGTATCGGGCTATCTGGTATCCGAGCCTTAAATCTAAAGAGGAACACTGAACCAAATCCTCCGAAAAAGGTTCAACCCTTAGTTTCCCCTCTCTGAGGAGCTGGAAAATTGTTTTATCGCTCAAAATCATTAGTCTTCCTTTTTATACACAAATACGGGGATGGGAGATTTTCTCAAAATTTCCAAACTGACGCTTCCAATTAGAATTCTCTTCAGGCCGGAAAGTCCTTTGTTGGCTACCATTACCATATCAAAGCTACCTTGGCGGAGAGTTTTTACAATAGCCTCGGAGGGCTCTCCGCTTTCCAAGTAGATAACCTCGCAAGGTAGGCCTTCCCTTTCAAACTCCTCCTTTATGCGGTTTAGTTTTTCACCCTTTTTCTTCCGAATTTGGGGAATTATGTCTATGCCCAACTTTTCCAGTATGGGAAGCTCTATTTTTTCCTCTACGTGGATTAGCGTTACCTTAGAACCGAAAGGTTTTAAAAACTCTTTGGCGTAGGACAAAAGGGCGTCACCCATTTCGGAAAAATCATAGGCTATAGCAACCTCGGAAAGTTTTTCTATGGGATGTCCCTTTACGACCAAAACGGGTTTTTTGGAGTGTTTTACCACCGCTTCCGAGGTGCTTCCCAAGAGAATCCTTTCCACCAATCCCTTTTGGTGTCCGCCGAGAATTGTTAAATCCACATCCAGTACTTCCTCTTTTTCCGTTATTACATCGGCCGGACTGCCTATTTCTATAATCGTTTCAACCGGGAACTCTTTCAATTCTTCCTTTAATCTATTTAGTAGCTTTTTTGCGTTCTCCTTCTTGGCTTCCTCTATTTCCTCTATTACCGATGTATCTATAACGTCAAGCACTATAGTTTCGGGAACGGAAATGTAAACCAAAGGGGATATAACGTGCAGGAGGTAAAATTTGGGTTTAAAGGCCTTGCCTATAAATTTGGCGCTTTTTACAACCGCTGAGGAAACTTCGGAGAAATCTACGGGAACCAAAACTTTGTCAACCATTATCACCCCCACTACTTTAATTTAAGGTCATTTGACAAAAAGGAGAGGCCCCACCGCATTGTGCATCACAAAATAGGCAACGCTTCCGAGAAGGATTTCCTTCACCGGTTTGGTTCCAAAAGCCCCCAACACCAAAAGGTCTATATTTCCGTTTTCCTGATACTCTGTAAGTTTCTCTTCGGGAAAACCTCGTAGAAGGGTAAAGGTATAGTCGGTATTTTCCAGAATCTCGTCGGCGGAAGCTTTTATCTTGTCTACAAGCTGGTCGGGAAAGTTTCCGTTGGGTTCTACGAAAATAACCTCTAAAGGTGCCCCGATGCTTTCGGAAATGGTCTTTCCTACCAATAGGGCTTTTTTGGAAACGGTAGAACCGTCAAAGGCTACGCCTATTCTCTTTATAGGTTTGTAGTTTTCTCCCGCTACAAATACGGGACAGGGAGACCTTCGAACGATTTTTTCCGCATTGTTTCCTACAAAAAAACCTTTAATCTCTTTCAAACCCTTTCGTCCGATAAAGATTAAATCTTCCCTATCGGCGAAATTGGGTATTTCCTCGTAAGGAATTCCCTCAAGTTGAACCAGGGAAACCTTTGCCCCCTTTTGCCTTCCCAATTTGGCAAATTCTTCAAAGAGGATATCCGCCTTTTTTTCCAACGCCTCCCTTACCTTTTGGGATATCCCCAGGTAGAAGGTAAAGCCCAAAATACCCGCCAGGTCTTCCAAAAGGGTTTCGTCCAGAAGCCGTTTGTCTATTACGTAGATACCTATTACGGGTAAATTCCACTTTGCCCCTAGATCAAAGGCGTAATTTGCGGCGGCGTAAGAGGAGTTACCACCGTCAAAACCAACGATAAGCCGGTTAAACATAATAAAACAATCTTAGTTCCTCACCACCAGCTTAACCTTTTTTATTCGGTTGTTCTCTATTTCTTCCACGACAAACTTGAGGTGGTCAACCTCCAAAACATCTCCCTTAGAGGGGATACCTTTGAATTTTTCTATTAAATACCCTCCGAGGGTTGAATATTCGTAATCCTCCGGCAGTTTTAAACCAAACTTTTGGGCGAGAACTTCTATATTTACCGACGCATCAATAATGTAGGTGTTTTTCCCCACCTCTTTTATGTCGCTTTCGGGGCTCCATTCTTCCACCATTTCCCCCAATAGCCAAGAGAGGAAATCGGAATAGGTTACCAACCCCGAGGTTCCACCGTGTTCGTCCACCACCATAAATATTTGGGTTCGCTTTTGTCTAAATTCCCCTATTAGGTCTTCCAAATTTAGCGTTTGGGGGATAAAGGAAACCTTTTTCTTAAACTCCTTGAGTTGCTTTTCTTCGTTTTCCTCCGTCGGAAGTAGCTGCTTAATGTAAAGCACCCCGGTTGTGTTGTCAAGATTCCCCAAAAAGAGCGGTATTTTGCTGTGGGCTTCTCTCACTATAGGGTCTATCACTTCCTTTACCTTTTTGTTTTCTTCCAGGGCAAAGATATCCGTTCGGGGGGTCATTATCTCCTCTACCGAAGTCTCGTCCAATTCCAAGACCCTTTTAACCATTTCCAGCTCTTCTTTGGTTATTTCCCCCTTTTTGTATCCCTCGGTGATATGATATAGAAGTTCTTCCTTGGTTAGAAATTGTTCTTTTTTCTCCTCAATTTTTTCCGCCAAGTTTCCGAAAAGTTTCTTGATTAAGAATCTAATGGGATAAAGCAGTTGGTTAAAAAGGTATATCGGCAGGGCATAAATTTTTGCAAGCTGTTCGGGAAGTTGGAGGGCTACATTTTTGGGTATTACCTCTCCGAAATAGAAGATTAAAAGGCTAAGAATGACGGTTCCAAAGGCTACCCCCGCATCGCCTAAGGTTTCCTTTAAAAACTTCGTCCCCAGTGAGGATATAAGGATATTGACCAGCTCGTTTCCTATGAGGATGGAAATTATTAGGTCTACCGGTTTGGATAGTAACTTTTTTATGAGTTTGACTACGGGACTATTTTCCCTTTCTAGTAGAAAGGGATTCAGCCCGAAAAAGGCGACTTCCGCGGAGGCGAAAAATCCCGATAAGACCAAAAGTAGGAGCATTACAAAAAGCTGTTCCATGGCCGGATTTAGCTCTACAGTATACACACCAATTTTAAAATGAACCTTAAATGGAAGAACTCCTTAAGGAACTTAAAATAGTCCTTAAAGAATTACAGCTGGACCATCTTGCCCGTTTCGCGGAGGACTTTTACAACTCCATGGACAAAACGCACATAGCCTTTGTGGGCGAATACAACGCGGGCAAATCTTCCCTTATAAATACCTTACTCGGCAAGAAAATTTTGGCGGAGAGGGATTTACCCACAACCAATAGGGTAGTCTTGGTTACCGACTGTCCCGTCGAAAAAAGGGAACACTTGGACGAATATACCGAGCAAATTTGTCTAAACGATCCCAAATTGAAGCACATAACTTTGGTGGATACACCGGGGCTTTCCTCCGCTATCCGAGAGCATGAAGATGCCCTTATGCGTTATCTTCACAAAGCGGATTTGATAGTGATAGTAGCCCCTTCAAACCAAGCTTACACTAAGGAGATAGAGTTTTTGCTAAACCTATTAAAAGACCACCACAGTACCCAATGGGCTTACGTAATAAATATTTTTGAAGACCCCTCCGTTTACGAGGAAGACCCCAACAAACTCTACCGCCTAAAGGAGTTTGTTAAAGAAAAACTCAGGAAGGTTTTAAGTGCCGAGGATGTTGAAAATACCCCCATTTTTGCCTTTTCAATACGGGCGGTGAGAAAGAAACTAAAAGAATTTCCCGTGGTTACCGAGGAGTGGGAGGCCTTTAGAAGGTTTATCTTTGAAGATGTCGCGGAAAGGGCAAAAAGGCTTAAATTGACCTCCTTAAAGGAAAAGGTTTTGAAGCTCCTTTCGGGTCAAGAGGTATTGGATAAAGAGGCAAAGTTGGAAAGCCTTTTAAACCGCAAAAGGGAGTGGGAGGAACTTAAGGAAAATGTCTTAAACTTTGCCCAAAAATCCCTAAATGAAAGGCAGGAAAAAATAAACCGGCAGGTGGATTTACTATTTGAAGTGTTGCAAAAGGATGTGGAGGAGATTCTTTCCAAATATTCCTCCCCGCAAATTGTCCGTAATCCCGATAGCGTTATAAACGAACTGGAACAAAACATTAAATTTAAGTTTCTGGTCACCGATTGGCTTTCCGATATTGAAAGGTTATTAGACTACCGACCCGATTTCGTTAAAATGAAGATGCTCTTCCCAACTGTGGCGGTTGAACCGACAATTCCATCCAATTTACAATTGATGAAAAACAACCTAAAAGAGGATCTTTCCAACTTTCCCAAATTGGTGGGAAAACCTGGCAGTCTCGCCCGGTGGTTTTTGGTTCCTTCCTTACTCCTCCTGGCGGTGGGTATTTTCCTTGTTGCCTCACAAGGGGAAAAAGTGGGGTTCTTACTAACGGCACTGGGAGGTCTTTTAGGTTTGGTTTCCCTCCTTAGGGTGTTTAGTGCCAAAAAGGTTCTACAGAAAAGGCTTTCGGAAAGGATTTCCAAGCTAAGGGATTATTACAAAAAACTCTACTCGGAATACTACAAGGAAAAATTCGGAGAGAAACTGGCAAAGGTTACGGAATATTTGGACACCAACATAGAGCATTTAAATACCCAGATTTCCTCCCTGTCCAAGAAACTCCAAAAACTACAGGAGGTAAAGGAAAAGATAAACCGTCAGTGGTAGGTCTTTGTTTTTATTATTTATTTCCTTCATGGAAAAGGTATTTAAAATAGCGGTTTTAAAGGGAGACGGAATAGGTCCCGAAGTTGTAGATGCAGCTTTAGAAGTTTTAAACACCATTTCTCAAATTTACGGAGTAAAGTTTGAATACCGCGAAGGCTTAATAGGTGGTATCGCCATAGACGAAACGGGAGATCCTTTGCCCGATGAAACTTTGGAACTCTGTTTAAATAGCGATGCGGTTCTGCTCGGGGCGGTGGGTGGTCCCACATGGGACAACCTTCCCCAAGATAAAAAGCCCGAAAGGGGACTTCTGAAAATAAGAAAGGCTTTAAATCTTTATGCAAACCTTCGCCCCGTAAAGGTTTTTGATGCACTTATAGATAGCTCTCCTTTAAAGCCGGAGGTGGTAAGGGGAACCGACTTGCTCGTCGTCAGGGAACTGGTGAGCGGAATTTACTACGGCGAACCCCGAGGTATTTACGAGGAAAACGGTAAGAGGTGCGGAAAGAATACCATGAAGTATTGCGAAGATGAGATTGAAAGGGTTACCCGTAAAGCCTTTGAAATCGCAAGGAAGAGAAGGAAAAAGGTTACCAGTGTTGATAAAGCCAACGTATTGGACGTAAGCGCCCTTTGGAGGGAGGTCGTAAATAGGGTGGCAAAAGATTACCCCGACGTTGAACTGGAACACCTTTACGTTGATAACGCGGCAATGCAACTTATAAGGAGACCCTCCACCTTTGACGTTATAGTAACCGGTAACATTTTCGGGGACATACTTTCGGACGAGGCGGGGGTGTTGCCGGGGTCTTTGGGTATGTTACCTTCGGCCTCCATAGGGGATAAATACGCTCTATATGAACCGGTTCACGGCTCCGCACCCGATATAGCGGGTCAAGCTATAGCCAACCCTATAGCTACTATACTTTCCGCCGGAATGATGCTCAAATACTCCTTTAATATGGACGAGGCGAGCGCATTAATAGAGAAAGCTATAAAGGAAACCCTAAACCAAGGGTACAGAACCGCCGACATTTACAGCGAGGGAACTATAAAGGTAGACACCAAAGGTATGACTCAAAAAATTGTAGAAAACATCAAAAGGCTCGCTAACAAGTAAAACTTACCCTGTTTTCTTCCTTTCCTTTCCTCCGCGGGGGATTAATTTTTCAAAGATGTAACCATGAAAAGTTTGGCAAAACATTGGCGACCTTTAGGGGAAAACAGGGTTGAATGCGAGCTGTGTCCCCACCATTGCAAGTTAAAAGAGGGACAGTTTGGAATTTGCGGTGTTAGAAAAAACGAAGGAGGAAAACTGGTAACCTTTACCTACGGGACTTTAATATCGGCGGCGGTAGACCCTATAGAGAAAAAACCCCTCTACCACTTTTTACCCGGACATTTAACCTTTACGATTGCCACACCGGGGTGTAACTTCCGTTGTTTGGGATGTCAAAACTGGGAGATATCTCAAGTCCCCCCCAAAACGGCCGATAAAACCCCTTTCTTTTTGGAAACCTACGTTCCCCCCTCGGCTATTGTCAAGAAGGCTTTGGAAAGCGGTAGTAAAAGTATATCATTCTCCTATACCGAGCCGACCATTTACTTTGAATACATGTATGAAATTGCGAAGTTGGCGAAAGGGGAGGGATTAAAAACTGTTGTCGTTTCCAACGCCTTTATAAGTGAGTCAGCCCTTGAGGAACTCCTTGAGGTTATCGACGCCTTTTCCTACGACCTAAAGTTTTTCTCCGATAGCGCCTACCGGAAATATGCAGGTGGAAAGTTGGAACCCGTTTTGGACACCATTAAAAAGACCTTTCAAGCGGGCAAATGGGTGGAGATAACCACACTGCTCGTTCCCAAATATTTGGACTATAAACAGCTGGAAGATATAGCCTTTTGGATTAAAGATGAATTGGCGCCTTGGGTTCCGTGGCACGTAAGTAGGTTCTTTCCTTACTATAAGGCCCAAGAACTGCCGCCCACACCTTTGGAAATGGTTGAATTTGCGGTTGGGGTGGGGAAAAAGGCGGGACTTTACTACGTTTACGCGGGAAATATACCCCATACCGACTGGGAAAATACCTACTGCCCCTCTTGTGGAAAACTTTTAATAGAACGCTTTGGGTTCTCGTTGCTCCAATACAACCTCAAAGAGGGTGGATATTGTCCCTACTGCGGTAGGAAGATAGAGGGGGTTTTCCAATAGGGGTTTTAAAATAAAAACCCCTAATGAAAATTTGCGACTATTTAAAAAGTGGCAACTTCAGTCTCTCCTATGAATTTTTCCCCCCTAAGGATGTGAAAGGAAGAAAACAGCTTACGGAAACTATAGAGGAACTAATAATTTACAAACCAAGCTTTGTATCGGTAACTTACGGTGCGGGGGGAACTACAAGGGAGAGAACCCTAAATACTGTAAAAGAGATTAAGGAGAAGTTTAACCTAACCGTTATGCCCCATTTAACCTGTGTAGCCCACGATAGGGAAGAGATTTTGGATATTTTGGAAACCTACAAAGGTTTGGGTATAGAAAATATCCTCGCCCTAAGGGGGGACCGTCCCAAAGACAACCCCAAAAAAGGTTTTTGTAGATATGCGGTAGACCTCGTGAGGTTGATAAAGGAAACTTACGGCGACACCTTTTGCGTAGGTGTTGCATGCTACCCCGAAGGGCATCAAGAGGCCCCTTCCCTTGAGGAGGATATTCTGCACCTAAAGGAAAAAATCGATGCGGGGGGACAGTTTGCTATAACCCAGATGTTTTTCCGAAATGAAGACTTTTTTAGGTTTAAAGAACTCTTGGCCAAAAAGGGAATAGATGTTCCCATCCTCATAGGGGTTATGCCTATTACAAACTTCAAGCAGATAAAAAAATTTGCTCAACTTTGCGGGGCAACCATACCGCTTGATTTAGCCAAGAAACTAAGCGAGGTTCAAGATAAACCGGAGGAAGTTTACAAAATAGGGATTGAATATGCCATATCCCAATGCGAGGAACTATTGGATTACGGGGTGGACGGTTTTCACTTTTATACCCTAAACCGCCCCGATGCGACCAAGGAGGTTATAGAGGCTCTAAGGGATAAGATATTTTCTTTACGCAAAGTTTAATCTTTCAGCTCCCTTTCTATTTCCTCCAAAAGGGCTTTGACCATTTCCTCTTCCCTTACGGTTTTTACAACTTTACCTTTTTTAAATAGTACAGCCCTCCCTTTACCGCAGGCAAGCCCCCAATCGGCCTCTTTTGCCTCACCGGGTCCATTTACCACGCATCCCATAATGGCAACCTTTAGAGGTTTTTCAACCCCTTTTAGTTTTTCCTTTACCTCCTTTACCACTTTTGGTAGGTCTACCTCAATCCTCCCGCAGGTGGGACAGGAGATTATTTCCACTCCCCTTTTGCGTAATCCCAAGGAACCCAATATCTGGTAGGCAACTTCCACCTCCTCGACGGGGTTACCCGTAAGGGATACCCTTAAGGTGTCACCTATACCCAAGTAGAGCAATATTCCTATCCCTACGGAGGATTTTATTACACCGCTTTCGCCGAAACCCGCTTCGGTGATACCTATATGCAGGGGTATATCGGTCTGCTGGGCAAAAATCTTGTTGGCTTCCACGCAGGTTAAAACATCGCTCCCTTTGATGGAAACCTTAAAGTTGGTGTAACCCCACTTTTCAAATTTTTCGCTCCAACGGAGGGCGCTTTCCGCCAGAGCTTGGGCGGTGGGAGAACCGTATTTTTCCAGCAGGTCTTTTTCAAGCGAACCGCTGTTTACACCTATTCTTATAACAACCCGCCTTCGGCGGGCTTCTTCTACTATTTCCCTAACCTTACCCTCGTCGCCTATATTTCCCGGATTTATCCTTATTCCGTGCGCTCTCCTTTCCATAGACTTTAGGGCAAAATCGGGACGGAAATGGATATCCGCTATAACGGGCATGGGCGATTTTTTTACTATTTCCTCCAAGGCCTCCACATCTTCCTCGCCGGGAACGGCAACCCTAACTATTTCGCACCCCGCTCGGTAGAGGCTATTTATCTGTTCTAAAGTTTTTTCAAGTTCGCGAGTTTTGGTGGAGGTCATAGACTGGACAACTACGGGATTGCTACCGCCAATTTTTACACCGCCGAGGTCAATCTCCCTCGTTTTTCTCCTTTGGATAACCACGGGGGTTAAATATAAAGTAAGAGAAAGGAAGATTTAACGGAGAAAGTCAGGTTTAAAGTCCTCGGGCAGAGAGTTCCAGTCTTTTAAAAATCTTTCCAAACCTATATCGGTGAGGGGATGTTTAAAGAGTTTTTCCAAAACCGCAAAAGGTATGGTGGCGATATCTGCACCTATTAGGGCGGCGAGTCTAACGTGTTCGGGATGTCTTATAGAGGCTACTATTATTTCCGTGTTGAATCCGTAGTTGTTGTATATAGTCGCGATTTCCTCTATGAGTTTTATACCTTCGGATGATATATCGTCCAAACGGCCTACAAAGGGAGATACATAGGTGGCACCCGCTTTGGCGGCTAAGAGGGCTTGGGACGGTGAAAAGACAAGAGTTACGTTGGTTTTTATACCTTCCTCGCTAAGGGTTTTTACCGCCTTTATACCCTCAGGGGTCATGGGTATTTTTACCGCAACGTTGGGGCCCAATTTGGAAAGTTCCCTCGCCTGCCTAACCATACCCTCGTAGTCGGTTGCCACCACCTCAAGGGAAACGGGTCGGCCTTCCCCCAAAATGTTAATGATTTCCTCCGCAACCTCCATAAAGGGTTTTCCGGTTTTTGCCACCAAAGTGGGGTTGGTGGTCACCCCATCTAAAAGCCCCCAATCGTTAGCCTTTTTGATCTCCTCTATGTTGGCGGTGTCTAAGAAGAACTTCATAGTTAAAAATTCTACCGCTCGTAAACCCCGTATCTCTTAAAACCTCATCACTAGGATTAGGTCTTTTGATGGGTGCTGGTGGTGTAAGAGGTATGCTTGTAACCTTAGGTGCTGTTCAAGGTGGG
>DTXZ01000048.1 GCA_012962155.1 Aquificales bacterium | reverse complement strand
GATGGAGGACAAAAATATCTAACCCATTTGGATTTTCAAACCCTGTTATCTTGAAGGGGAGAATTTGAACCTTCCCCTTCAAAGGGGGGAATTATTTTAATTCTATTCTTACCTTCTTCCTTGGCCTTATAAAGGGCTTTATTTAACCTCAAAAGGGTTTCCTCCAATTCCTCTCCCTTTACAACTTCGGTAATTCCGAAACTGGCGGTAACCTTTATTCCGTTTTTAAAAATCCTATTTTCAAGTGTTTTTCTAAGCTTTTCCGCAACCTTTTGGGCCCCATTCAAATCGGTATTGGGAAGCAATATTAGAAACTTGTCGCCACCCCAGCGCCCTATTACGTCACTTTTTCTTAAATTGTTTTTTAAAAGCTGTGCAACCCTTACAAGGATCTCATCGCCTACCGAAACTCCGAAGATATCGTTTATCTTTTTGAAGTTATCCAAATCAATTTTTATAACACTGGCCCTTTCTACAAAGGGGGCATTTGTTATATTGTGGAAAATTTCCCTGAAAGATTCCTTCCCCAATACTTTGGTAAGGGAATCTAAAGCCCAATTTTTTTCCAATTTATGTTTAACCTCCGACCTCGCTAACAATGCAAGACGAATCACTATAAATGTTGAAATTCCAAAGAGAAGTGTATAGAAAAATACCAATATAAAAGTGTTCCTTTGAGCCAATTTTTGGTATAAATTCGTTAGGTTATCGGCCTTTAGCCAACAATTTTCGGAAATTTCCAAAACCGATTTATCCCCTTTTGGAGAAGGGGGATATTGTAGATTAACCCTTAAGGAATTCCAACAATCGTAAACCTCCGTAGGTTTCACATTTTTTCTCCAATCCACTATAGGAAGTTTTAATTTTTCTACCGTTTCATCCAAACTTTTAAAAGTTTTATCTATCTCCTCCTTTACCGTTTTGAGATTGTTAAAGTCCTTTGCCAGGTAAAGTTTTGCCGCCCTTTGTATTTCTCCCCTTATTTTTCCCGCAAGGTTTACAACTTCCGAGTAATGAAATCCGTTAAAAAAATTGTAAAGAAAAAGAAGGTTTACAAACGTCCAAAACGAAAACAATAAAAACATTTTCTTTTTCGTTTTTTTTGAACTCTTAAAAAGG
Organism: Aquificales bacterium; assembly: GCA_012962155.1. GTDB lineage: Bacteria > Aquificota > Aquificia > Aquificales > QOAS01 > QOAS01. The sequence goes on along the minus strand of DTXZ01000048.1, from coordinate 3,830 downwards.
ATTCTTTGCATAGTAAAAAACCTCTATAGGAAAACCTTGTGGAGGTATAACCCATAAGGCTTGGCATTAAAAGGTGCCAAACGGGGATTTTTTTTCTCCAAAATATGCCTTACTTCCTCTACTTTTAGACCTCCTTTTCCCACTTCCACCAATGTTGCAACCATTCTCCTCACCATATACCTCAAAAAGTGGCTAGCCCGAATTCTAATTTCTATTAAATCCCCCTCCCTCTTTAGTTGTAAAAATTCAACGGTAATAACGGGATTTCTTCCGTCATCGTTTTTTGAAAAAGAGGTAAAATCGTGGGTTCCCAAAAATATCTTTGCGGCCTCTTCCATGGCGGAAAAGTTCAACTCTAAGGGGATATGCCAAGCCCTATCCAACAAAAAGGGATTTCTAATTTTTGAGTTCCATATCAAGTAGCGGTATATCTTTCCTTTTGCGCTAAAGCGGGAGTTAAAGGAGAGGGGAACCAAAGAGACACTTTTTACCGCTATCTCGGGTGGAAGTGTACCGTTTAGGGCTTTTAAAACCTTGTAAGGTTCTATAAATTTGTCCACTTTAAAGTTGGCAAAAAATTGCTCGGCGTGAACTCCCGCATCGGTTCGCGAGCAACCCACGAGGGGGACCCAATCAACCTTAAACAGTTTTCCTATGGCTTTTAAGAGTTCTCCCTGAATGGTTCTAACGTTCGGTTGATACTGCCACCCGTGGAAGCCCGTTCCCAAAAATGAAAGCTCCAAAAGATAGTTGTAATAACTTACTCCCATTAAATTTTCCATGAAAGAATTTTTAGATAACTTTTTCCATCTCTCCCTTTACTATTTCCATAAGCTCGTCTAACCTATGGCGGAGGGTATGGTCGTCGTCCACCTCGTAGATGTTCAAAGACTTTGCTATCTCTTTTAGTTTGTAAATGGGAGCATTGTCCACCACGGTATCGTTTTTAGCAACCACCGAAACCACCTTCGGGTGGGCTAAAGTTAAAAGCCTCCTGTTGGCGTGCTTTATATCCCAATGCAGGAGTTCTACAAAGGTTTTGTAATCTTCTATATAACCACTCCCGTAGTGGAGAAAAATCTTCTCCTTTCCGTAAAGGGGATTCCATTTTTGCAGATCGTCAAAGAGCGTTGTAGGAGGGGTTATAAGTATAACCCTCTTAAGGTTGGTATTTTCCAAGACCTCGGGAGAATTAACCAAGAAATCCAACCAACTGTAGGCTCCCATAGAAGAACCTATTAAAAAGAATGGTATATCGGTTTTTATCCAACCCTTTAGGGTTTTAAGCACTTGCCTAGGGTAGGCTCCCCTGCGTAGGTATTCCAAAGTTAAACAATTGAATTCCCCACCTAAGGTTTCGCTTAACCTTTTTATCTCTCTTGCCTTGCTTCCTTCACAGGAAGAACCCAAACCGTGAAGATGGTATACTCCGAATCTTATCATAAGATGATAAATTTTAAACCCCGCGCGGAGGCATCGGGCTTACCCTTGCTCCCTTTCGGGCCTGGGGGATTCACCCTAGCCCCCCGCGGGGCGGTATAACGTATAAAGGCGGAGGGGGAGGGATTCGAACCCTCGGTGCCCGAAAAACGGGCACACGGCGTTTCCAGCGCCGCGCCTTCGTCCGCTCGGCCACCCCTCCTGCGGACTTCCAATTGTTAAAAATATACAGGAAATTCCTCAAAAAGTCAATCGCAATCCCGAGCATAGGTTAAACTCATTTAGGGTATGCATTCGGTTTACCTTTACGTAAAGAGGAGTGGGGAGGCTATAAACTTTGCCCGCAGGGTTAAAGAGATTGTAAACCGAGAAGGTTTTAGGGTGGTAAGCGACCAAGAGGAGTTGGATTTTGTGGAGAAAATAGCCCCCGCGGAGATAAAAAACTGCAACCTCTGCGTAGCTATAGGGGGCGATGGAACCTTTTTGGCGGCGGCTCAAAGGGTAGCCCCCTTAGGGGTTCCGATAATAGGTATCAATCTCGGGCGGTTCGGTTTTTTAACGGAGATAGAAACCTCCGAAGTAAATAATCTTCTTCCGAAAGCCTTAAGGGGTGAACTTCCCCTTCAAGAGAGAATGGTTTTGGAGGTTTTTTTGGAAAACGACAAAGGTAGGAAGTTCATAGGCTATGCTATTAACGACATAGTGATAAGTAAGTCCGCCCTCGCAAGGATGATAGACATTTCCATAGACACCTCTTTGGGACATTTGGGGACCATATCCGGAGATGGAATAATAGTATCCACCCCTACCGGTTCAACCGCTTATGCCCTCGCGGCGGGGGGACCCATAGTTTACCCTACTTTGGACGCAAAGATTTTGGTTCCCATATGTCCCCACACCTTAACCCAAAGACCTTTGGTGGTGGCGGGAAATGTGGCTATATACCTAAAACTAAAAACCGATTATAGTCAAGTTTACCTAACGGTGGATGGACAATTCGGCGAGGAAATATCGGTTAAAGATAAGGTAATCGTCCAAAAGGCACCCTTTAAGTTGAAGATGGTTGTCCACCCCTATAGGAGTTATTTTGACCTCCTCCGTATTAAACTAAAGTGGGGTAAAAGGTAACCTCTTTCCTTTGTAATTAAAATCTCTAACTAATGAGTAAACACCGTAGGAAAACAATTTCCGTAATAGGAGCGGGAAATGTAGGGGAACATGTCGCCAGCTTGGCCCTACTAAAGGGTCTCGGAGACGTTAGACTTTTTGATATTCCCCGTAAAGAGGGGGATAAGGTCTTTGAACCGGTTAAAGGTAAAGCCCTCGACCTCCAACAAATGCTTTCCGCCCTTGAAATTGACGCCAAAGTGGAAGGCTTTACCGTCTCCCCCGACGGAAAAAGCGGTTACGAAACCCTTGAAGGTAGCGATATCGTCGTAATTACCGCCGGCTTTCCCCGACGGCCCGGAATGTCTAGAGAAGACCTTTTGGACAAAAATATCCAAATCTTAAAGGCTATTGTTCCCAATATTCAAAAATACGCCCCCAATGCCATTGTTATAGTGGTAACAAACCCCGTGGATACGATGACCTATGTGACCTACAAGCTATTGAATTTTCCCACAAAAAGGGTAATGGGGATGGCGGGAATATTGGACAGCGCCCGCTTTAGAACTTTTATTTCCTATAAGTTGGGAGTATCGCCCAAAGACGTTCACGCGTATGTTATAGGTGGACACGGCGACGAAATGGTGCCGATAATATCCCGTTCCAACGTTAAAGGGATACCGCTGGAGAATTTGCTTAGCGAGGAAGAGATAAAGGAGATAGTGGAAAGGACGAAGTTTGGGGGAGGTGAGATAGTAGCTCTTATGGGGACAAGTGCCTACTATGCGCCCGCGATGGCGGTTGTAGAGATGATAGAGAGCATACTGCTGGACGCCAAGAGGATCCATCCCTGTTCGGTGTATGTAGAAAAGAACGGGTTTTACGAGGTTGAAGATATATGCGTAGGGATTCCGGTATTGTTGGGCAAAGACGGATGGGAAAAGATTATAGAGGTTCCCATAAGCGAAGAAGAACGCCAGCAGTGGAGAAAGTCGGTAGAAAGCGTCAAAAGGACGGTTGAAATTGCTAAAAAATTCCTTTAAATGGAAATTTGTCTGGTTCTATCGGGTGGGGCGGCAAGGGGTCTTGCCCATATAGGGGTTTTAAAGGCCCTTTTGAAGGGAGGAATAAAGATAAGGGCTATTTCGGGGAGTTCCGCCGGTGCCATAGTGGGGGCTTTTGCCTCCGCGGGATACACCCCCGATAAGATGGTGGAAATAGCCCAATCGGTCTCCCCTTTTAAGGTTTTTAAGCCCTCCTTTCCCCCTAAGGTGTCTTTACTT
>DTXZ01000047.1 GCA_012962155.1 Aquificales bacterium | reverse complement strand
ATTAAAAACGCACTCAAAGACTTCAATCCTGATGAAATTTACATCAACGGAGATGCGGTAGTTGAAGGGTTTAGAGCGATAGAGCCTTTATTTAAATCGCTAATGTTTGAAAAGATGGAGTAAAATGAAGCTTGAAGAACATTTAATATTAAACAAATACTTCCTCAACCTCTTCGGGTTTAATGAATTTAACGAATTAAGAGAAAAATTAAAAGACACTCAAGAAATTTTTTTCTTTATTTAATCTATTAAAGATGAAAAAACGTTATACCTTTGAAGACCTAAAGGAGATAATGAAAGAGCTCCGCCAAAAGTGTCCCTGGGACAAAAAGCAAACCCACGAAAGTTTGAAAAGGTATCTTTTAGAAGAAACGTATGAGGTTCTTGACGCCATAGACCGCAAAGACTGGGAGGCTCTAAAGGAGGAGCTGGGAGATTTGCTCCTCCAACCGGTTTTCCACGCCAAAATTGCGGAGGAAAATGGAAAGTTTAACATTGACGATGTTATAGACCACCTTTGTAGAAAGCTTATAGAAAGACACCCCCACGTTTTTGGAGAAGAGAAAGCCGATTCGGCGGAAGAGGTTTTAAAAAACTGGGAAAAACGGAAGTTGGAAAAGAGAAACTCCGTCTTAGAAGGTGTTCCCAAAGCTATGCCCGCCCTAATGAGGGCCGAAAAACTGCAGAAAAAGGCTTCCAAGGTGGGTTTTGACTGGAAAGAACCCTCTCAAGTGGAGGAAAAGGTTAAGGAGGAATGGAAAGAGTTTTGGCAGGCACTAAAGGAGGGTAAAAAAAAGAAAATTGAACACGAGTTTGGCGATTTACTATTTGCATTGGTAAACCTCGCGAGGTTTATAAAGATAGACCCCGAACAGGCCCTGCAGAAGGCAAATGAAAGATTTTTAAAGAGGTTCTCCTATGTTGAAAAAAAGGTTAAAGAGAGCGGTAAAAAATGGGAGGAATTTACCCTTGAGGAATTAGACAAATTTTGGGAGGAGGCGAAGATTCGCCACAAAGCCTAAAGCATGTGTATACTTTACCGCAAAAGGAGGTTTAGATGAAAAAACTACTACAAACCTTTTTGGTTCTTTCCACCGTAGGGGTTTTTACTTCCTACGGGGTGGACTTTGTTTGCGTAAACGGGGATAAACTCTTAAAGGAATCGGAATACGCCCAAAAACTGAAAAAGGAAGTGGAGAAAAAAAGGGAGAAATTTACCGAAAACTTTCAGGAAAAGGCCCGGCAATTGGTAAAAAGAATCCGTGAGCTCCAAAACGAACTTTCCAGCGGAATGCTAAACGACGAAGCCAAAAGGGAGAAACAAAAGGAGCTTATAAAATTGCAACAGGAGCTCCAAATGCTCCAAATTACTATCCAACAGGAGCTTCGGAAGTATATAACTTTCCAACTTAAAAAGTTGGATACTCTTACAAAATCCGCTTTAAAAGCCCTTGCAAAGGTAAAAGGTTTTAAGGTTGCCTCGGATTGTAACGCCCTTCTCTATTACGACCCTTCGGTGGATATAACCGACGAAGTTGCGAAAGTATTGGACCAACTGGCCGAGGAAGCAAAGGTAGAAAATAAATAACTAAATCTTTATCTTTAAGTTTATTTCAAACTACCTTCCAAGTTTTGAACTACTTTCATCTTTAACCCCTTTTGCCGGGATAGATTAAAAACCTAGTCCATGGTCTACAAACGGGCAAAAATCTCCCTTAAGGGGTTGGTTCAAGGGGTCGGTTTTAGACCTTTCGTCTATAGGTTGGCGACGGCGTTAAACCTCAAGGGGTTTGTTTTAAACGACGGAAAAGGGGTCCTCATAGAGGTTGAAGGTAACGAGAACAAAGTGGCGCTCTTTTTAAAACGGCTACACACCGAAAAGCCCCCCAACGCGAGAATAATTTCCCAAGAATTGGAGTTTTTACCCCCGAAGGGGTATAAAAATTTTGAAATAAAAGGTTCGCAAAGGAATGGTGAAAGAGAGGTTTTGGTTCTTCCCGACCTAGCAACTTGCGAAGATTGTCTAACGGAGCTTTTCAATCCCGCCGACAGGCGGTATATGTATCCCTTTATAAACTGCACCAATTGTGGCCCCCGATTTACGATTATTGAAAGTCTGCCTTACGATCGTCCAAATACTTCAATGAAGAAATTTAAGATGTGTCCTGCTTGCCTGCGGGAATATACCGACCCAAAGAGTCGCAGGTTTCACGCCCAGCCCAACGCCTGCAAAGAGTGTGGCCCCCAACTCTACTATTGGGAAAAGGGAAAAATAACCACACAGAGGGACAAAGCCTTTGAGAAACTCATCGAGGAGCTGAAAAGGGGAAAAATAGTTGCGGTTAAGGGAATAGGTGGTTTCCACCTAATATGTAATGCTACCGACGAGAAGGTGGTCTCCCTTTTGAGGGAGAGAAAGAAAAGAAGGGAAAAGCCCTTTGCGGTTATGTTTAGAGACTTAGACCAACTTATGGAATACGCCAATCCTACCCAGTTGGAAAAGGCTCTGCTAATTTCCCCCGAAAGACCGATAGTGTTGGTTGAAAAGAGAAAGGAACTGGCACCTTCGGTAGCACCCAAACTGAAAAAGGTTGGAGCCTTTTTGCCCTATTCGCCCCTACACCACATGATTTTAAGGGCTGTAGACTTTCCCGTTGTGGCAACTTCCGCCAACCTTTCGGAAGAACCCATAGTTAAGGACAACGAAGAGGCTATTTCCAAGCTAAAAGATTTGGCCGACGCAATAGTTTTGCACGATAGGGATATAGTGAGGAGATGCGACGATAGTGTGGTAAAGGTTGTCGGCGGGGTTCCACTCTACATAAGGCGGTCGCGGGGTGTGGTTCCCTCGCCGATACTCCTCCCCTTTAGGTTGAAAAGAAAAGTTCTCGCCGTCGGTGGAACGCTTAAAAATACCTTTGCCATCGCCTGGAATGACAAAGTTATTCTGAGCCAACATATAGGGGATATAGAAAACCTCTCCACCCTAAAAGTTTTTGAAGAGAGTGTTAAAGACCTAATGAATCTTTACGACTTTGTTCCCGATCTGGTCGTTTGCGACATGCACCCCCGATACGAGACAACCCGCTTTGCAAAAACCCTTCCCTACAAGGTTATTCAGATGCAACACCACCACGCCCATGCGGTTTCCTGTATGGCGGAAAACGGATTGCAAGGGGAGGTTTTGGCGGTAACTTGGGACGGAACCGGTTTTGGTTTAGACAAAACCGTTTGGGGAGGGGAGTTTCTAATTTCAACCTATACCTCCTTTAGGAGGTTTTTCCACTTTAAAAACTTCAAACTCCTAGGGGGTGAGAAAGCGGTAAAGGAACCGGCAAGGGTTGCCCTTTCACTTTTGTTTGAACTTTACGGGGAAAAGGTCCTCTCCTTAGATCTGCCGGCGGTGAAATTTTATAACTCCACCGAGCGGCGGCTCCTTTATAAGGTCTGGAAGGTGGGTTTTAACAATCCCCTTACCTCTTCGGTGGGAAGACTCTTTGATGGGGTGGCCTCCCTTTTGGGAATATGTCAAAAGGTTTCCTACGAAGGAGAGGCGGCAATGCTCGTTGAAGACCTTTACGACCCTTCGGTAAGGGACTTTTACGATTTCATCTTAGAAGGTGACCAGGTGGATTGGAAACCTATTATTGAGGGAATTTTAAAAGATAGAAAAGACCCCCCCAAAGCGGTTTCCCGATTTATAAATACCCTCGCCAGGATTGTTTTGGAGGTTGCCCTCAAAGGGGAAAGAGAAAAGGTTTGCCTAAGCGGTGGGGTTATGCAAAACGACCCGTTGGTGAGAAAAATTAAAGAGTTACTGACAAAAGAAGGTTTTAAGGTTTATACCCACCAAAAGGTTCCAAGCGGCGACGGTGGAATTTCGCTCGGTCAGGCGGTTTTCGGGGGACTTATAGACCTATAGCGGGCTTTTTGTTAGTGTTTTTTCTGTCCACTATTGGGAGATATGTTATTTATTACAATTTTCTTTGAAAATAAACTTTTAGTCTAAGGAGGGTTTCCCAGGTATGAAGATTTTACTTATCACCTTTGACAAAGAACTGGAAAAAAAAATTCAGGAACTGCTTAAAGATTATCAAATAATTACCGCCAAAAACGGGGAAGAGGCTCTTCTACTCAATATAGCGGGTGACGTTGATTTGGTTATATACGACGCCCTCGCCGGGGGTATAGCGGAAGACGACATTAATAAGTTATACGAGGAGGGCTTTCAAAACATTCCTTTTATCATTTTAATGGACGACCTCTTTCCCATAGACCCGGGTAATATAAAACCCAAACTCAAAAAGATTATTTCCCGAGAGGTTGAAGTTGATAAGCTCCCCGATTTGGTAAAAGAAATGGTCCCCCAAAAGGGGGAGGAGAAAGTTTTAGAGACTCCCGCCCAAACGGAAGGGAAAAAAGAGGAATTTTCTTGGGAAGAGTTTATGGGTTCTCCCACACCCGAAGGAGAAAAGAAAGGAGAAAGCCAAGAGGTTGTTCAAGAAATTAAGGAGGAACCCAAAGAGGTTGAGACTCCGGCCCAAACCTCCACTCCCGAAGTTGGAGAAATATCCCTAAACAAACAATGTTTGCTCGTATCCTTTGACATGCCGTTGGTGGAAAAGATTGAAAAACTTATAGGAGGCAAATGCGATCTCCACATAGCCAGAAGCGCCAAACAAGCCCTGCAGAAATACGGCGGTAAACCCTTTGATGTAATAATTTTTGACACCATATCGGGAGTTTTTGCGGAAAAAGGTATCAAAGACCTTTATGAAAAGGGGGGCTACAAAGATAGCCTCTACGTGCTTTTACTGGACGAGTTTTTACCCCTCGATACGGAAAAGTTACCCGTAAAGAATTTGCGCGCGGTAAAAAGGGAAAGCGAATTGGAACTCCTTCCCGAAATAGTTGAAAATGCCCCCCATATCTCTTTCGGTAAGTTGGTGGAGCAGGCCTCCCAAGAGGCTACCCAAGAACCCCAAAAAGGGCAACCTCCAAAAGAACGGAAGGAAGAGGAAAAAGAAGAGGCGAAAGAAACACCCCAACCTATGCCTGCAGTTCAATCCATATCTCAACCGACATCCGCCGTTACCGCCCCCTTAGGGTTTTCCCGAGAGGAATTGGAAAAACTTATAGAGGAAAAAATAAACGCAAAAGTTGTTCCCCTTATAGAGGAGCTTATCCGTTCCAAACTCAGTGAGGTTTACGTAAAAGCTTTGGTTCGCGAAATGGTCGAAGCCGAAATAAACAGGGAACTTGTAAAGGAAATAGTTCGGGAAATTGCGGAACCCATAGTGAAAGAAACTTTGGAACAACTTCTTTCTTAAGAAAGGAACTACCTCCCCTTTCGCCTTTGCCTTTTAATTGTATACCCCGATGGAGAGTAAAAAAAGGGCTGTAGCGCTATTTTCCGGCGGTTTGGACAGTATTCTTGCGGTTAAACTCGTGCAAGAGCAGGGTATAGAAGTGGTGGGACTTCACGTAAAAACCGGGTTTCACTCCCACGAGGTTAAAGAAAAGCTAGGTATAGCAGAAACCACCCCCGTAAAGGAGGCGGCCCAAGAGATAAATCTCCCCTTGGTGGAGGTAGATACATCCGATACCTACCACGAGATAATAAGGGCTCCCAAATACGGTTACGGGAAAAATGTTAATCCCTGTATAGACTGCAAGATAAGGTTTTTAAAAACCGCCAAAGAATTTATGGAAAAGGAGGGTTTTCATTTTATAGTAACCGGTGAGGTGGTAAACCAACGACCGATGAGCCAAAATCTGCCCACACTCCGCCTTATAGAAAAGGAGGCGGGAGTACAGGGATGGGTAGTCCGTCCTCTATCGGCAAAGCTTTTACCCCCCTCTATACCCGAACTTAAAGGGTGGATTGATAGAGAAAAGCTTTTGGATATTTCGGGAAGGGGTAGAAATCGCCAACTTGAATTGGCAAAGAGATTGGGGTTAAGGAAAATTCCCCAACCGTCGGGTGGATGTCTGCTTACAATGGAAGAAATCGCCAATAGGATTTTTGACCATTTCAACTACGGCGAGTGGAATGAAAAAATAGCCCAACTAATACCGATAGGGAGACATTTTAGGCTTCCAACGGGCGCAAAGGTTATAGTTGCCCGAAACCGAGAAGAGGGAATGTTTTTAAGGAAATACCAAAACGAGTGGTATCTATTTAAACCAACCTCAAAGGGTGCAACTGCCCTTTTACTGAAAGAAACCCCTCCTTCGGAAGAGGAGGTAAAATTGGTTGCGGCATTGGTTGCGAGATATTCAAAGAACCAACCCAGGGAAGTTGAGGTTATCCATAAGGGGCAAACATTGAGAAAAATCATTGGAGAGCCTCTCGGAGAGGAGTTTATTAGGCAATTAAGGTTAAAGGATACCGTCCGAAAAGAGGTCTAAAATGGGTATAGAGATGAAACCCAAACTAACCCATAATACCTTACTTCAAGAACTCCTTGAAAAATATGAAGAAACTTTTGAACTTCTCTATCCTTACGGTCTTAATAAACTGATAGAGAATGACATTCTGGAAATAGTGGCACCCCGCCTTACCCTGGAGGGCTTTTTCCGACTTTTTGATATTTCGGAAGAAGATAGGGATAAACTTTGGAAAGAGATAAATAAGATTGTCAAGAAATATTCTGCAATGTATGAAATTTGAGTTAAAATAATGGGCGGAGGTTTAAAATGAGCGAGGTTCTTTCTAAAGAAGATTTGGTTAGGGAGTTTTTGGACAGCATCAAGCCCGCACTTTTGAGGCATGAAGGTGATGTTGAGCTTCACAAAATAGAGGATAATGTCGTTTACTTAAAATTTAATGGTGCCTGTGTGGATTGCAACGTGCGAACCGAATCTATGTTCCCGATGCTCAAAATGATGTTAATGAACAAGTTCCCTTGGGTGAAAGATGTTATAGATTTAACCGTTTAATGGACGAAATTAAGGAAAAATTTTGGGAAATTTTGGAGTTTTACCCCAAAAGTTATGCGGTAAAGGTAAAACACACCCCGTATGAGGATTTGGACAACATAATAATTACCAACCCCTTGGATTACGTCCATCACATTTTTTTACCCAAAAAGGAAGACCTTTTCCGTTTTGAACTCCTTGCCGCTTTAACCGTTTTGGGTGAAAAACACCATCTGCTTTCTACCGATTATTACGATACCTATACAAGGGAAAATATGTATGAATTTCTTGACGGATTTAGCCAACTTTTAAAGCCGATACGCTTTGCTTGGGCGGGAAGAATTGCGGGCGAAAATTCCCCCGACGCGGATAAACTCTTAAACGAAACTTTAAAGAGGATAGAGATAGAATACCTAAATGCCCTCTATAGGGGTAACCGCCGAGCGGCTTTGGAAGTTTTACCTTACATAGCCTTTGCCAAAGGTTTAGACCCCGATTGGGACTTTTTCAACGATGAAAAACTTAACTCCCTTTTAAAGGGTATAACCAAGGCGAAAATTGGCGTATCGAACCTACTAAAGTATGCCAAGAAACTTCAAAGGTATCTACCCTGCTTCTGTTCCTTTTCGGTAAAGAAAGACCCCGAAAGGGGTTTTGAGGTTTTTTCTTTAGACTTTTAGCGGTTTTTTCTTTAAATTTTGTTATCCCCTATGGGGGAGATTCTCGTAGTAGTTCCCGCCCGATTGGGGTCCACAAGGTTAAAAAACAAACCCCTTAAGGAGATAAAGGGAAAACCCCTTATAAGGTGGGTGACCGAATCCCTTTTAAAAACCGACTTTAGGGTTTTGGTTGCAACCGATAGCAATGCTGTAAAAAGGGCCGTTGAAGATTTAACCGAAGTTGTTTTAACCCCTTCCGAGCTTCCCAGCGGGAGTGACAGGGTAGCCTACGCCCTGAGGAAATTAAAGCGAATCCCGCCTTACGTAATTAACTACCAAGGGGATGAACCCTTTGCCTACCGCAATGATTTGCTAAAGCTCTACAAATCTCTCAAAGGGGGCTGTCCCGTAGTCACCCTGGCTAAACCTTTGGAGGAAAAGTTTTTAAAGGACCCAAATACGGTAAAAGTGGTAACCGACCTAAGGGGCTTTGCCCTTTACTTTTCCCGGAGCCTTTTGCCCTATCCCCGCGGGGGTTTTCACTTTAAACCTTTAAAACATATCGGTGTTTATGCCTATAAAACCGAAATTCTATTTGAGTTTACAAAGCTAGAGCCCACACCTTTGGAGCTTACGGAAGGTTTGGAACAGCTTAGGCTTTTGGAAAACGGGATACCCATAAAGGTTGAACCTACGGAAAACTACTACCACGGTGTCGATACGGAGGAAGACCTACGGGAGGTTGAAAAAAAACTTAGCAACTTTTAATAGAAATTTTTATGCTCTACCACCTAGGAGAATGGCTTAAAGAGGTTTGGTTTCCCTTTAACGTATTGCACTATATCTCCTTTAGGAGTTTTTTAGCCTTTCTGCTCGCCTTTGCAACCGCGATGGTTTTAATTCCCCTCTTCACCCGTTTTATGAAAAAAATCCATACCTCTTTGGGGGGATACCAAAGGGAATACCTAACCCATCATGCGGAAAAGAGAGAAACCCCCTCTATGGGGGGTGTAGTATTGGTTCTCATTTTGGTATTTTTTTCCTTTCTATTCCTGCGGTGGGATAAACCTTATTTTTTACTCTGTCCGCTTACCCTTCTGCTTTTTGGACTTATAGGCTTTGTGGACGACCTCTTTAAGCTCTTTAAAAACCAACCACAGAGAGTGCCCGTTTCCCTAAGGGGTTTATCCCTTCGGGGGGGACTTACCGCCAAACAGAAACTCTTTTTCCAATTTATCTTTGCCTTTTTCATAGCCTACCTCTTGCTTGCGTGGGTGGGACTGGATACCAACCTCTACTTTCCCCTTCTTAAGGATTTATACCTCGACCTAGGAACGGAAGGGTTTTTAATTTTTGCAACCCTTTTTATAGTTTTTTTCTCCAATGCGGTCAATCTCACCGACGGATTGGACGGATTGGCGATAGGCGTTACGCTTACCACTTTTGCGGTAGGTTCGCTTATAGCTTACCTTGCGGGAAACAAGGTTTATGCCGAATATTTGGGTATTCCCTATGTTCCTTATGTTGGAGAGCTAACGATTTTGGCTATGACTTTTTTGGGGGCGGGTTTGGCATTCTTGTGGTATAACACCCATCCCGCCAAAATTTTTATGGGAGACGTAGGTTCTTTGGCTTTGGGTGCCCTGCTCGCCCTCTTTGCCCTCCTTACAAAGAGCGAATTTTTATTCCTTATAGCGGGTGGGGTTTTCGTTGCCGAAGCCCTTTCGGTGATTATTCAGGTAGGGGTTTGTAAATTGACCAAAAGGAGGCTGGAAAATGGAAAAACCGACTGTAAAAGGGTGTTTTTAATGGCTCCCCTTCACCACCACTTTGAGAAAAAAGGTTGGAAAGAGGAACAGATAGTGGTTAGGCTTTGGATAGTTTCCGTCCTTTTGGGGGTATTCTCTTTAATGTTTCTAAAACTGCGTTAGACCGCTATACCCTTCAGTTCCTCCCAAGGGTAAATTCTTTGTATTCTCTTTACCTCTTTCGGTTTTAAGTCCGTTTCTTCTATGTCCACCAAAAGGGCGTTGAATACCACCTCATCCCTCTCGGCGGGATGGAATTTTTTCTTTATCCCCTGCAGGTAATAGGGGAGGGTTCTCTTAAAATCGACCCCTATAACGGAGTTTAAAACACCGCTCATTCCCACATCGGTAATGTAGGCGGTTTCCCCGTCAATTATGCGCTCGTCCGCGGTTGGAATGTGGGTGTGGGTTCCGAAAACTATTTTAGCCCTACCTTTGGCGTATAACACAAAGGCATTTTTCTCAGCGGTAGCCTCCGCGTGGAAATCAACAACCACTATATCCACCCTGTTTTTAACCTCCTCCCAAATTCGGTCAAAGGTTAGAAATGGATTTTCCAAATAAGGGTTCATAAAAGCCAAACCCATTAGGTTGATAACCGCAACCTTTAACCCCTTTTTGTCAAAAATATTCCAACCCAAACCCGGGGTGGGAGGGGGGTAGTTTGCCGGTCTAAGGAGGTCTTTTACCTCCCCTATGAACTCAAAAACTTCCTTTTTATCCCAAATGTGGTTTCCCGAGGTTATAACATCTACCCCCAATTGTTTTAAAGATTGGTATACCTTTTTGGTTATCCCAAAGCCTCCAGCGGAGTTTTCGCCGTTTACTATTAAAAACTCATAATTTAAAGAGTCCCCCTCTTGCAAGAGAAACTTTTTTAAAGCCCTCCTACCGGGGTTGCCTATTATATCGCCCACAATAAGAAAGCGCATACTTTAACTAAATTTACCCCCTAGCCGATTTAAGCTTTTAAAGATACCCGCCCTATTAAGTAAAATTTCACTTGCGCTT
>DTXZ01000046.1 GCA_012962155.1 Aquificales bacterium | reverse complement strand
TATTTGCAAAATGGGGGGAACCCTTTTGGGACAGACTATTTCGTAAAGTCCACCATTGGTAAAACCCAAACCTTTGCAATCCAAAAGGAGGAGCCTCCTTTTAATCGCCTCTTTGAGTTTTTCCTTTAAAGGTTTATTGGGAAGGTCTATAAAATCAACAGCTATAAGACCTCCCCACTTTCGCAGGGGTAAAAGTTTTGCGATAAGTTCCAAAGCCTTTAGGTTGAGTTTATAATGGTTTAAGTTACCGTTTACGTCTATAAAAACCAACCCTTCATTTTCGTATATAAGCAGATAGCCGCCTTCAAAGGCTATCTTTTGGTTAAAAAACCCCTTCCAAAGGGAGGGGGAAAACTTTTTAACCAATTTTTCCAAGGTTAAGAGGAAAGCTTCCGCCGAATTTAAACCGAAAGTTTTTAAAAACTCCCGGTAATTCTTTAAAATATCATCCCTTTCGGTAAAAAGCTTTACCCTTTTAGCCGCCATAAAGGTTTGGGTGTAGAAGTGAAACCACTTAAAGGGCTTTTCCTCTTTTGCCAATCTTAGGTAGGTTTCAAAAAGTTTCAACCCCTTTAGACATTCCTTTGCATCCCTAACCTTAAGGCGGTAACCCCTTTCTTTGGCTATCTTTAAAAGTTTTTTCCTTTCCCCCTCCTCTATCGGCGAAAGGAAAAGTACCCTTCCCGTTGGGTTTAGGCTTACCTCGCAACCGCGCAAAGGGAGGAAAAATTTTTCGCTAACCCTTGGAGGTTTGCCTTCCCAACTCTCCCTCACCACTTGAACGGTAAGTTTTTCTCCAACCTTTGTCTTTAGGGAGTGGCTAAAGGGTAAAAAGGCTTCCCCCCCTTTTTCCAATTCAACGAAAAAGCCCCCTAAGGTTTCCTCTTTTTTTACAACCTTTGCGGGATAAAGGCTAAAGAGGGAAGGTTTCTCCAAAGGGGTGTATCCCGCCTCGGTCACTTCCAAAGAACCGTTAAACAAAAGGGATAAAACCCCCTCCCCTAGGGGGTAAACCGTTACAAAAGACATTTAACGTATCTTGGAAAAGATATCTTGAAGAGAGTAAACTTCCAGCTTTCCGCCTACCCTTCGGTATTCCTTTATGGCTTCTAAGACTGCTCGGGAAGCCCTTAATGTGGTGTAGTAGGGAACCCTCTCCTGAACCGCGGCTCGGCGAATGTAGTAAGCATCGCTCCTTTCCCTCTTGCCCGAAGGGGTATTTATAATGAGGTCCACCTCTCGGTTTAATATAAGGTCCACTATGTGGGGTCTTCCCTCGGAATACTTTAAAACCATCCGGGCGTGCACGCCTCTCTCTTTCAGGAATTTATAAGTTCCGCGGGTTGCAAGTATTTTAAACCCGAGATTGCTAAACTCTTTTGCTATATCTACCACTTGGGATTTATCCTTGTCCGCAACCGAAATAAATACCGTTCCCTCGGAAGGAAGTTTCATTCCCGCTGCCAATTGGGCTTTGTAGTAGGCCAAACCGAAACTTTTGTCCACCCCCATAACCTCTCCGGTGGACTTCATTTCGGGACCCAAAACGGGGTCTTCCTCGGGAAATCTATCCCACGGGAATACCACCTCTTTTACGGTATAGTAGGGAAAGTCGGCGGGCAGAAAATCGCTGGCAAAGTGTTCATTTCCCTCTTCAATCCTTTTAAAAACTTCGGGCAGGAGTTCCCGTAAAGTTCTTCCAACTCCAACCTTTACCGCCAATTTTGCCAACGGATACCCCACCGATTTGCTTACATAAGGAACACTCCGAGAAGAACGGGGATTGACTTCCAAAACATAAATGTCGCCGTCTTTGACCGCAAACTGAATGTTTATAAGTCCCTTAACGTTAAGGGCTAGGGCCAATTTTTTGGAATACTCTTTAACCTTCAAAACAGCCTCTTGGGGTAAAGAATAGGTCGGTATGGAGGCGGCGCTATCTCCCGAGTGAACCCCCGCTTCCTCTATGTGTTCCATTACCGCACCGATTAAAACCTCTTGGTTATCCGCCACCGCGTCCACATCAAGCTCAACGGTATTTTCAAGGTATTTATCTATTAGTATCGGTCTCTCGTTGGAAACCTGAACGGCCTCTTTAATCCACTCTTTTAACTCCTCGGGGTCGTAAACGATTCGCATAGCCCTTCCGCCGAGAACGTAAGAAGGGCGAACCAATACGGGGTAACCTATTTTTTCCGCAACTTTTAAAGCGGTTTCTAAAGAGGTAGCCGTTCCGCTGGGAGGTTGCTTCAGTCCCAGCTTTAGCAAAAGTTTTCTAAAGAGTTCCCTGTCTTCCGCCCTGTCTATGCTTTCGGGCGAAGTTCCCAAAATTTTAACCCCCGCCTTCCTAAGGGGAAGGGCAAGTTTTAAAGGGGTTTGTCCCCCAAATTGCACAAAAACCCCTAGGGGATTTTCCTTTTCCACTATATCTAAAACGTTCTCATAAACTATCGGTTCGAAGTAGAGTTTATCCGCGGTATCGTAGTCGGTTGATACCGTTTCCGGATTGCAGTTTACCATAACCGTTTCATATCCTTCCTCTTGCAATCCCCATATGGCGTGTACGCATGCGTAGTCAAATTCTATACCTTGACCGATACGGTTGGGACCCGAACCGAGAATGACTACGGTAGGCTTTTTGGACATCCTAAAAGGATGTTATTCTAACTTAACCAACCTTTTTAGTTTTTTTAACTCCTCCTCCGTAAGTTCCCTGTATTCACCCTCCCTCAGAGAGGGGTCCAGGGTTACCCCTCCTATTGCAACCCTCTTTAGATGTAAAACTTTGTTTCCCAAACTCCTAAAGAGCCTTTTTACTATGTGATACTTTCCCTCCGTTAGGGTTAGCAGAACCATGTTTTTATCCAAAAGTTTTACCTCTTTGGCCTTTACCGGTTTGCCCTCCACTTGGACTTCACCCCTAAGGAGTTTATCGACATCTTCGGACGAAATAGGTTTTTCCAATATAACCTCGTAGGTTTTGGAAACACCCCACCGAGGATGGGTTATCCTGTGGGCAAACAATCCGTCGTTGGTTACAAGCAAAAAACCTTCCGCATCAACGTCCAATCTTCCCGCGGCAAAAGGTTTTAAATGTTCGTATTCGGACAGAAGCTCTAAAAAGGAGGGATAATCGGATTCCCTTTCGGTCGTTGAAAGGTATCCTTTGGGTTTGTAAAACATTAGGTAGATTTTCTCCTTAAGTTCCAATTCCTCGCCGTCTATAACAACCTTGGAATTGGTGGGAACTTTAAAGTCGGCCCTCCTTACCCTTTGACCGTTTATACAAACCCTGCCTTGTCGGATTAGCTCTTTTGCTACCTTCCGAGAAACCCCAAAAGCTTTTGATATGTATTTGTCCAACCTCATTCTATTGCGATTCCGTATAGCATTTTATACCGCCTTCGTTGTAAATGCATTTTACAACGAACTTATCGGAAGCTGTGGAATGGACTTCTACCCAGAAATTTTTTGGAAGATTTCCATCTATGGAACAATTGGCGGGAGGTATAGTAAAGGTTATTCTTCCATAAAAGACGGTTCTTTCCCGACAGTTTTCAAAGTGGGTGTAGTTTAGCCTTTCACCGGGATGTTCAATGCAGTAGGTAAGGAGGTCATTTAAGCAATTCTTGGCATAAATAAGCCCGTCCTGTATAACCTTACTTTTTTCCACATAGCCCTCATAAATGGAAAAGGAAATCATAAAAACTAGAATGGAGATAATAACTATCGCAACCAAAAGTTCCGTAATGGTAAATCCCTTTTGCACAGGGGTTTTCATGAAACTTTATTATTACCCTTATACGGGTGAAAAATAAAATTTTAAAAAAACCTTCTGGGGGTTGAATAGTCCACAATATCATTTACCGGAATAAATTCATCCCCGCCCCTGTTTAGACATTCACAACCTACACAATCGTAGTTTTTGGCAATCTTTGAAAAGTCCTTCGGTAGCAAGGCTTCCAAATCCACCTCCTTTAGAGCCTCGCCCTCCTGGTAGACCAGCAAACGCCGTAGGGGGTCTATTTCCAATACCTTTACCGTCTTTTTTCCATCAAGCAAACAAATTTCGGAACCTACTTGGGGAAGTAGTTTCTTTTCTACGTAATTGCCCTTTTCGAAAGCCATACAACACTTTAGCCTTCCGCAAATACCGGTAAACTTTGAGGGGGAGTTGGGAAGGTTTTGCTCTTGAATAAAGTTAAGTCCTACCGATTCAAATTTTTCCATAAAAACTTTGCAACAGACCTCCTGGCCGCAGACGCCTATCCACCCCTTCATTTGAACCGCATCCCTTACTCCCACTTGTCTCATCTCGATTCTTTTTCCATATTTTTTGGACATATCGCGGATAAACTTTCTAAAGTCCACCCGTTGGGGTGCGGTGTAGTAGAAGAATATCTTTTCGTTGTCAAGGGGAATATAAACCGCCAAAGGTTTAAGGTTCATTCCGTATTCCAGGGCGGCCGAACCGAGTTCCTTAAGGAGGATTTTTGCCCTATTTTGGTGTCTTCTAAATCTTTCCCTGTCGGGAAAAGTGGCTTTTCTCACGAAGGTGGCAATCGGGTCGGTTGGACAACGTTCGGAGGAGACTCCGATAAACTCAACCAGTTCCAATCCCCTTTCACTTTCAACTACTATTTTGTCCCCTTTGCGAAGGTGCTTTAAAAGACGACGGTGGGGTATTAAAAGTTCTCCTATCTTGTTTACTACCGGAAACCTTATTTTAAACACCTTTAGTTTTCTAACCATTTTCTTACCCCGTGGAGTTATGTTAAAGGAAAGTTTTAACCCAGATGGGTAAAGAAAGAATTTTGGTTCACATATGCTGCGCGGTAGATGCCATTTATTTCCTAAAAAGGCTTAGGGAGGATTTCCCCAACGCCGAAATTATAGGTTTTTTTTATGACCCCAATATCCACCCTTACGAGGAGTATCTCCTCCGCCTCAAGGAGAGTGAAAGGGCTTGCCAGATTTTGGGAATTAAATTTATAGAGGGCGATTACAACCTATACGGCTGGCTCAAAAAGGTGAAAGGTTACGAGCATTACCCCGAAAAGGGAGCCCGGTGCACGCTCTGTTTTGAAGATAGGTTGGAAGTGTCGGTAAAAAAGGCAAAGGAGCTCTCCTGCAGCGCCTTTACCACAACGCTTCTAATGTCGCCTAAAAAAAGCCAGGAACAACTCAAAAAGGTGGGGAAAAAGTTGGCAAACACCTACGGGGTGGAATTTATATTCCGGGACTACCGAAAAGGCGGTGGCGTTCAGGAGATGAACCAACTCGTAAGGGAACTCCAAATATGGAGACAAGACTACTGCGGCTGTCTGTTCGCCCTCGTGCAGCAAAAAGGGGAAAAGGCATTTTTAGACCTAACGGGGTTTTTCGGAAGACTTCCGGGAACTAAGGAGGAGCACATATTTATAAGACAACTAAAAACTCTTGCCAATCTGAAGGATCTGCCCACTTTGGAGGAGGAGTTTCTATTTTTGGGGTGGTTTCCCCTTAGGGGTAAACTGGAGATAGCCAAAACCGGAGAGGTAATACCTTCCCTTATAAAACCTTTTTCCGCACCCATAAAGGGGGTTGCAAAGGGAATAGTGACTCTAAAGATTGGAAACAAACTATACCTAAACAAACAAAATGTGGTTATAGAGCTGACCGAAAGGTTAATGGGTTACCCCATAGAAAGCCCAAACCTTTCAAATCCCACCTTTGTGGTGGAGAAAAAATACGAAAAGCTATTGTTGGAAAACAAGTTATCCGCCACTTTGGAGGTTAGGGTTGAATTTGCCAAATCTAGAAACCTCATAGTGGGAGATATAGAACACTCCCAAAGGTTGGTATTAATTCCCGCGGATACCACTTTTGGAGGAGAAGGTCTCACCCTCCGCGAGGCGGAAGGAATATTAGACCAACTTTCGGAGGAGATAAGGGAGGGTAAAACCGCTATTGCTGTTTTGGGCGCCCAAAGTTACTCCCTAGGTTGGAAGTATTTAAAAGAGCTTCACCCTCAAGTGGAAGAGAAAGCAATTGTATACCATGGAAAAGGGTAGATTGGTTGTTATGTTAAGCGGGATGGTTTACTCTTACCCAAAGCCGAAAATTCTCTCCACAGCGAAGAGAATAACACCTACTAAAACCCCCGCTAAAAGGTCGTCCGCCATAATACCCACTCCGTAGGGTATTTTTTCTACCCAATTTATGGGAGGGGGTTTGAGTATGTCAACAACCCTAAAGAGAATAAGTCCCAAGACCCAGCTTAAAGGGGTGGGTTTTATAAATAGAAACACCGTTAGAATACCCGCAACCTCGTCAATAACAACCTCGTCGGGGTCTTCATTTCCTACGCTTTTGGAGTAAATCTCCGAAGCCCAAATACCTAAAAGGGTAACGGTTGCCAAACCGACCAAATAGGTGGTAATTCCCCATTGGTAAAGAAACCACGCGAGGGGAAGGGCAAAGATACTTCCCCAAGTTCCGGGCATTTTGGGAAGGAGTCCCACATAAAGGTATGTGGCTACCAATTTAGCAATAGCAAACATTTCGCTTAGATTTTATCCAAAAGGTTTACCATCTCTATTGCCGCCATAGCGGCCTCCCACCCCTTATTTCCCATCTTTGTACCAGCCCTTTCTATAGCCTGTTCCAAAGTGTCGGCGGTAATAATGCCAAAGGTTATAGGTTTTTCCATTTCCAGCGATAGGGCGGCTAAACCTTTGGAAACCTCCGAAGCCACGTATTCAAAGTGGGGTGTCGCCCCCCTTATTACAACTCCCAAGGCTATTACCGCGTTTATATCCTCCCTTTTTGCCATCTTTTTAACCGCCAAAGGGAGTTCCCATGCGCCGGGAACTTTTGCGATAACTATGTTGTTTTCCTTTACGCCGTGACGGGTTAGGCAATCCAAAGCCCCCTCTACCAGGCGGTCTACTATGGCGGAGTTAAAACGGGAGGCTACTATTCCAAATTTGTAATTTCCCGCGGTATGGAAAAAACCTTCTAAAACTTTGACACCCATAGTGTAATGAGAATAAAAGAAACCTCTGATGAAATAATTTCTACTTCATGTCCCCTATTGTCATAGACGGTTCTATCGGAGAGGGAGGCGGGCAAATTTTGAGAACGGCGCTGCTTATGAGTGCCCTCTTAACCCTTCCCGTGGAGATAAAAAACATTCGCATAAAGAGGAAACCGAAAGGCTTAAAAAAACAACACTTGGGGGTTATAAAGGCTCTCAAATATATAACCAACGCCAAGGTAGAGGGGGATTACGAGGGCTCAACTTCTTTGGTTTTTGAGCCAAAAACCTTAAAAAGTGGGGCTTACAGGATAAACTTGGAAACAGCGGGTAGTATCTCCCTCTTTTTCCAAACGATTTTACCCCTCTCTTTTTTTGTTCCAAAAAGGTTTTTAATCGCGGTGAAGGGGGGGACCGATGTTGAAAATGCCCCCACGGTGGATTGGGTTCAAAATGTCTTTTTACCCCTTTTAAAACCTTTGGCAAATGGCGTCTCCTTTAGGGTGATACGGAGGGGTTTTTATCCCGAAGGTGGGGGATTCGTTTCTCTCCAAGTGGAGAGCAAACTCCAATATCCCCTTTACGGGTTAGATGAGATAAGAACCTTCGCGAGGCCCCATTTGAAAATTGAAAAAAACTCCCAAGGACGGATAGAGGAGATTAGAGGAATATCGGTCGCCCATAAACATTTACAGGAGCGTAAAGTTGCGGAACGACAGAGATTGGGGGCTATAGAGTATATAAAGGAAAAACTGGGAAGGAAGGCATCAATATCCAACTTTTACTTGGATGCGGATTGTTTGGGAACTTCCTTAACCCTTTGGATTACCGACGATAAAGGCAACATATTGGGAAGCGACAGCAAGGGTAAAAAGGGTAAATTGGCGGAAATAGTAGGCAAAGAGGCGGCGGAACAACTGATAGAAGATTGGGAAAGCGGTGCAACCGTAGACCGACACTTGGCAGACCACATTATTCCGATCCTCGCAATTGTGGGAGGAACGATAAAAGTTCCACAGTTTACTTCCCACCTAATGACGAATATAGAGGTGGTAAAGCACTTTGTGGGTGATATCTTCGAAATAGACAAATCGGAGAGGTTGGTTAGGGCAACTCTAAAATAGGTTTTTTTGCATAAAAAGTTTGTCCTTTTCCATTTTTTCAACCTCTTTTAGGAGACTTTTCATCTCCAACCCTTCCAGTTTTTCCTTTAGTTTCCCAAAGTCGGGTTTTTTAACCTTCAAACTTTCGGGGGTAACTTGTAGGGGAACGTCAAACCTCAACCGGGTTAAAGAAAGCCACTTTTTGAGTTTCTCTTTTGAGGAGGAAGAAAAATTCTTTTTCACCGAGGGCGGCAAATTTTCCCATTCCTCAAGGAGTTTATCAACCGTCTCGTATTTTTCCAAAATCTCCTTTGCCTTTTTGGGGCCTATACCTTCCACTCCGGGTATGTTGTCGCTTTTGTCCCCCACCAGGGCCAAATAGGAGGGTATCTGATGGGGTTTTATGCCAAATTTTTTCTTCACCGTTTGGGGGGTAATCTCCTCCCCGTTTAACGGATTTATAAGCCTTACACCCTTTAAGGAAAGCAGTTGAGCCATATCTTTATCGGGGGTGTAAACCACTATTTGCCACCCCTTTTGGGAAAACTCTTTGCAGAGGGTTGCAATAACGTCGTCCGCTTCAAAACCTTCCACCTCCAAAGTGGAAAGGCCGAGCAATCTAACAACCTCTTTAATTATTGGAAGCTGCCGCTTTAGCTCGTCGGGAGCTTTGCGCCTTTGAGCTTTATAATTTTCAAAAAGTTTATTTCTAAAAGTTTTTTTGGGGGTGTCAAAGACCACCGCCGCGTAAGCGGGCTTTTTCTCCTTTAAGAGGGCAAAAAGCATTCTCAAGAAGCCAAAAATCGCACCCGTAGGAAAGCCGTTTTTAGTCTTTAGGGGCGGAAGGGCATAATGCGCCCTGTAGGCGTAGGACGAACCGTCCAGCAGGTAGAGGGTCTTTCCCATTTTCTAAAATTTAGGATAGTAAAAATGGTGGAAAACAGATTGCTCCCCTACGGGGTGAAAGATTACTACCCCTCCGAGGTTAGAAAGCTAAATCTAATCCTCTCCAGTGCGGAAAAGGAGCTTACCCTTTGGGGTTACGAGGAAATAAAGTTTCCCACCCTTGAGTATAAAAAACTTTTTGAAACCACCTTGGGTGAAAATCTAAAAGACGGATTTCTACTCAAAGAGTGTGAAAAGGGAGAGATTCTCGCCTTGCGGTATGACTTTACCCCCCAAATATTGCGTTTCGTTCTCCACTCCAAGGAAAAGATTTTCCCCTTAAGGGTTTACTACAAAGGGAGAACCTTTAGGACAAACAGGGAGCTTTGGGAGGAGTTGGAGCTGGGTTTTGAGCTGGTGGGGGCCCAAACCGTTGAGGCGGACGCGGAAGTTTTGGCAATTGTGAAGGGTATTCTAAAGAGGTTGAAAGTTAAAGACTACACCTTGGTAGTAGGTCACAGGGTAGCTTACGAGAGTTTGGTAGAGAAATTTGGGAAATTCGCGGTGGATAAAAAGCGATTTTCTCCAACCTTAAAGGATTTTTTAAAAACCTATCCTTTAGCGGGTGAGAAATGGCAAAACCTTCCCCTTCCCCAAGGTGTAAAAGAGGAACTTTCCACCCTCTTGGATTTACTTAAATCCTACCAAATTGCGGAGGAAAACATTTTGTTCAGTCCTTCCCTAAAACCGGAGAGGGAATACCACTCGGGACTCTACTTTAAGGTTGTAGGAAAAAGTGGTACCCTGGCGGTTGGGGGAAGATACAACAGACTCTTTGAGCGTTTTGGCGAAAGTCTCCCAGCGGTGGGAGGGGGAATAAAGATAAACAACCTCTTGGAGGTAGTTTCAAAGCGGGCAACCCCACCTAAAAGGGTTTACATAATAGATACCACCCCCTCCAAAGGTGAGGGTTGGAAATTGGCAAAACTCCTAAGGGAAAAGGGGATTATTGCGGAAAGGGACATAGTAACTCGAGACCCCCATCGGTCGGTTAAGGTTGCAAAGGAAAAGGGCTACGGGGAGATTATCGTAATAGGAGAAAAGATAGAGGGAACACTAAGCGCGGAGGAATTTTTGAAAAGGTTGGAGGGGTAGTAGATTCTTAAAAAGAGGGAAAAATTAGGGAGTTTCTTCCCAAATTATGTAATCCCAATTTTCGCGGGGTCTGGTAACTTTATAACTGCCGTTTTCTACTATAACTTCCGCGGCGCGGGGTCTCATATTGTAGTGGGAAGACATGACAAAGCCGTAAGCTCCCGCACTTAAAATGGCAAGGTAATCCTTTCTCTCCACCTTGCAGATTTCTCTGTTTTCTCCCAAAATGTCACCGGTTTCGCATATGGGACCCACTATGTCGCAAACAACCTTTTCTTTTCCCTCTCTAACGGAGACTATATGGTGATAGGAGCCATACATTGCGGGTCTAAGTAGGTCGTTAAATCCCGCGTCTACTATAACGAAGAGTTTGTCGTCCTTTTCTTTTAGAAACTGAACTTGGGTAATTAAAATTCCCCCGTTACCCGCTATGGAACGCCCCGGTTCCAATATAAGTTGGGCCTCTACCCCTTTAAGTTTAGGAAGAACTATATCCGCCAAATCTTGAGGAGTGGGAACTCGGTCTTCGGGTTTGTATTTAATTCCCAATCCACCGCCGATATCTATGTATTTGATATCTATTCCCTCAGCCTTTAGGCGTTTGTATAGGTCCACAATCTTTTCCACCGCTTCCCCAAAGGGTGAGAGGTCTAAAAGTTGGCTACCTATGTGACAGTGAATACCTACAACCTCTATGTTGGGCAAGGAAGAGGCCCTCTTGTAAACTTCCAAAGCCTTGTGTATATCTATACCGAATTTTGATTTTTTCAAACCGGTTGCAATTTTGGGGTGGGTTTTGGGGTCCACGTCGGGATTTACCCTAACCGCTATACGGGCTTTTTTGCCCTTAGATTTTGCCAGTTCGTTTAAAACCTCTATCTCCATTTCACTTTCGGCGTTGAACATCAGAATGTCCTCTTCCAAGGCAAAAAGCAGCTCTTGGTCGGTTTTTCCGACACCCGCGTAAACTATCTTGTCGGCGGGAATACCACCTTTTAAAGCCCTGTAAATTTCTCCGCCAGAAACGGTATCCGCACCGCAACCTTCCTCCGCCGCTATTTTTATTACTCCCAGGTTAAAGTTTGCCTTAACCGCATAGGCTATCAGGGCGTCGAGGAAAGCCTTTTTGTAGGCCCTAATTTGGTCCCTTATGTGGTTGGCGGAATATACGTACACGGGAGTTCCAACCTCTTTGGCGAGCTTTAAGAGATTTACCCCGTCAAAATGCAAAGCTCCGTCTTTATACTCCAAGTAAGGAGAATACTCTTTTAGAACCATAAGGGGTTTTATTATCACAAAGACGCCAAACTAATTTTTATTCCTTGATATGGAATTAAAGGGAAAACTTCAAAGGATTGGAAATTACGAGTATATCCTCCCTAGGCAAACGGTATATCCCGACCAACGGGAGGTTAAATTTTTCCTAAACGAAACTCTTTACGGGCTTTTAGAAGAGAGTGCGGTACTTCAGGCGGTAAATGCCTCTAGATTGCCCGGGGTGGTTGAACCCGTCGTAGTTATGCCCGACGTTCACGTGGGTTACGGATTTCCCATAGGCGGAGTAATGGCTACCGACCCCGCCGAAGGCGGGATTATATCTCCGGGGGCAATAGGATATGACATAAATTGTCTTCCCGAAGGAACGCCGATATTGACCGCCTACGGCTACACCTTAGAGGTTGAAAAGGTAGATCGGCAATCCCTTTTGGGTGGCGATAGGGAAAAAGGAAACCTAAAAGAGGTAAAACCCGTTTTAAAGTTCCAAAAGAGGGCTAAAAAACTGCTAAGGATAAAAACCGATTTGGGTTACGAGATATGCCTGACGGAAGACCACCCCATTTTTACCGACACGGGGACCAAAAGTGCCAAAAACCTCAAAGTGGGCGATAGAGTCCTAATTTATCCCTTTAAAGGTGTGCCTTACGGGGAACCCGAGGAATTTACAATTTTGGAAACCGTCGGCGACGAAAAGCTGGATAAGGAACTCCGAAAGAGAAATCTTTTACCATTAACCTCTAAAAGTGAGAAATTACCTACCGTTTTAAAACTGTTGGGTTATCTAACGGGGGGCGGACATTTAAGCGAAAGCAGGGTTTACTTCTACGGTTCTTCCCAAGTGTTGAACCTCCTTAAGGGGGACATAGAAAAACTCGGTTTTACACCTCGCCAAGCCGAAAATTGGGTCGGCGTAAGTTCCAAATCCTTAGCTCGATTTTTTGAAAAGCTAAGTACTCTAAAAGGAAACAGTAGGGAAAAAACTTTCGGAGTTCCCGAATGGCTCTTTAAACTCCCTAAGTGGATGAAACGGCTCTATTTGGCTTCCCTCTTTGGTGCGGAGATAAACAAGGTTCCTTCCCCCAAAGGGAAGATTTTTTGTAAACTAACCTTTTCGGTAAGCGGAAAGTCCGAAACTTTCCAAAGAAGTTTGAAATTTGTAAACGACCTCAAAAGTTTACTTAAAGAATTGGGAATTAAAACTTCTAAGGTTGAAAGTTTCAAGGATGGAAACTTCGTAAGGGTTAGGTTTCACATAAATTCCGAAGGAGAAATTTTGAAATTTTTTGAACGGGTGGGCTACGAATATGCACCCGAAAGGAAGAAATTGGGTCTTTATGCGGTAGGCTACATAAGAAGGAAACTATTTGAAAAAGGAAACCGCCGGAAGGAAATTCGGGAGGCGAAACTCCCAAAGGTTTCGGGAATGTCGGTATCCGAAATGGTGTTGGTTCTAAACTTAAAGGAGAGTGTGAAAATAGAAAGGGATTTCCCCTCTTTTGAGGAATGGTTAAAGGAAAACACATTTGGGGATTTTGTAATCGCATCCGTTGTGGAAATTGAAGAGGAACCTTACAATGGTTGGGTTTACGACTTTACCGTTTCCCAAAGAGAGCACAACTTTATAGCGGGCGGTTTCTTGGTTTCCAATTGTGGCGTCCGCCTAATAGCCACCGACCTCCAAAGTAAGGAGATAAAAAAATACTTGGACTCCATTATGAGGTCTTTGCTTCTAAACGTTCCCGCGGGAGTTGGCTCTACCTCCAAAATAAAACTTTCCAAGTCTCAAATGAGGGAAGTTCTCCGTTTGGGGGCAAAGTGGGCGGTCGCCCACGGGTGGGGTAAAAAAGAGGACTTGGACCACATAGAAGGTTACGGACAGCTAGCCTTTGCAGACCCCGAGGTGGTTTCCAACGAAGCCTACGAGAGGGGCAGCGACGAACTAGGAACCGTCGGAAGTGGAAACCACTTTGTAGAACTCCAAGAGGTGGAAGAAATTTACGACGAAAAAATAGCCAAAGCTTTGGGTTTCTTCAAAGGGCAAGTAGCGATAATGGTTCACAGCGGTTCGCGGGGATTGGGACACCAAGTTGCAACCGATTACATAAAGGTAGCCCTAAAGGCTTCGCAAAAATACCGAATAAACTTGCCCGACCCCGAATTGGCTTGTATGCCCTTTACCTCTCCCGAAGGGCAAAGATATTGGGGAGCTATGAACGCCGCGGCAAATTACGCCTTTGCCAACAGACAGATTTTGGGATGGATTTCCGCTTCAACCCTTGCCAAAGTATTGGGAACAAATATAAAAGGTATCGGTTACAAGGTTATTTATGACCACGCCCACAACATAGGGAAACTTGAAGCCCACAAAGTAAACGGTAAGGAAAAAACTCTTCTCATTCACCGCAAAGGTGCAACCCGTTCTTTCCCGCCCAAACACAGTGAAGTTCCGCCCGCGTACAAAGAGTTTGGACAACCGGTAATTATTCCCGGTGATATGGGACGTTATTCCTATCTATTGGTCGGAACCGAACTTTCTATGGATAAAAGTTTCGGAACTTCCTGCCACGGTGCGGGAAGGGTAATGTCCCGTGCCAAGGCGAAAAAATATGTTAAATCCCTCGGAGGTGTCAACAGTTACATCCAACAAAAGGGGCTTAAGGTGGTAGCCCGTGGCAAAGGTACGATAATGGAGGAAATTCCCGAAGCCTACAAAGATGTCGCGGAAGTTATAAAAGTCGTTGCAGGGGCGGGTATAGCCAAACCTATTTTAAGGCTTAAACCTCTTGGAACCCTAAAAGGGTAATTTTTCCTTTAAATTATTTTTTAAATAAAGCAATTAATCTATCAAAGTTTAAAGGAAAATATTCATAAACTTCAAAAGCTTCCGCATATTTAACGTTAATCTCCGCTCCTCTTAACAAAGCAAGCCCTTCCAACATTCTTGTAATTCTATCTGTTGTTTGTGAAGAAAACATTCTCCAAGCTTCCAGTTTTTCATCAAAATAATTAGTAATATCAAAATATAAAGTCGGTCTTTTTAGTAAATGCAAAGAATCGGAGTACATAAACAAATCAACTTGCCATCTTTCTCCAAGCTCATCTGTTTTAAGACCTGTTCTAGCAAATCTCACAGCTTCTTGAGTAATTTCAAAAGTTTTTCTGTGGTCGTTATGATAATCATAAGGCGGTAAAGTAATAACTATATTGGGTTTAAAATCTCTTATCTCTTTTATTAATCTGTAAATCAGCTCTTTGCTTCGTGTTAAATTAAAGCTGAATGAAAGCCTATATGAGTAAGTTTTTGATATTAGAAATAACCCAAGCAGAAATGCAAGTATA
>DTXZ01000045.1 GCA_012962155.1 Aquificales bacterium | reverse complement strand
GTTGCGTTGGAAGAGGGATTGAGATTTGCGATAAGGGAAGGTGGAAAAACCGTCGGTGCGGGTGTTATTACCAAAATTATTGAGTAATTATTTAGTCTCTTTTCCTTTTTAAAAATTCACTTTAAGGGGTGTAAGAAATGGCTTCTAAAAGGGTTCAGGTAACTTTAGCTTGTACCGAGTGCAAAAGGAGGAACTACATAACCACCAAAAATCCTCAAAGACACTCCAAAAGATTGGAATTTAGAAAATACTGCAAGTGGTGTAACAAACATACCATCCATAGAGAGGTCAAGTAGAAGTTCAATTAACTTTATTATTTTCCTTTCCGAAACTTTTTTATTAATGTGTCAACTGGTCGTGAAATATAAAATAGGAAAAAGTTAAATAATTTTCATCCCCTTTAAGGCGTGGTAACATCTTTTGCAAACCCTTTGTCCGTCGGGCAGGGTATTAAATTCCTCCGAGGGAAAGAAGATCCAACATCTGGGGCATTTTTCCCCTTGGGCGGTGGAAACACCGACTTTTAAACCTTTTATCTCCTCTCCCTCTAAAACAACCTTTCCTTTGACACTTCCTATTTCTACTTGGCTTATCGTTAGGAAGAACGGTAAATAATCCTTTCTGGAGAGAACCGTATCTTTAACCTCCTCGGGAAGTTCTAAGTATACCTTGGCCTCGTAGGGGTGTCGGATTAATTTTTGTCTCCTCGCCTGTTCCAAAGCCCTGTTTACCTCCTCTCGGAGTTTCAAGAGTAGTTCGTAATCCTTTTCCAGTCGGGTATCCCTATACTCCTCTTTGGGTTGATACATGAGGGCGAGGAACACACTTTCGGGTAGCTCTTTTTTAATGGACTTCCTTATAACTTGCCATGTTTCTTCGGCGGTAAAACTCAAGATGGGGGCCAATAAGGTAGTTAGTGCCATTAAAAGTTCCCAAAGAACCGTTTGAGCAGAGCGCCTTTCCTTTGAAGAGGGTGGATAAACGTAAAGTCTATCCTTTAAAACGTCAAGATAAACCGCTGAGAGTTCCCTATTTACAAAAGCCTTAATTAGGTTAAAAGCTCTGTAAAACTGGTATTGCCTATAGAAATTATGAACCTCTTTTACCACCCCCTGTAAGTAAGAGAGCATCCAACGGTCAAATTCCAAAACCTCCTCCTTTTTGAGGACGTCTCTATCGGGCTTAAAGTCGTAGAGGTTCCCGAGCAAAAACCTAAGGGTATTTCTTATTTTTCTGTAGTCCTCCGCAATAGCCTTCAAAACCTCGTTTCCTATTTTTATGTCTTCCGTATAATCTTCACTTACAGACCACAAACGTAAAATGTCCGCACCGTATCGATTTATAACCTTTTGGGGTGCTATCACGTTGCCGAGGGATTTGGACATTTTCCTTCCTCTTTCATCAAGAATAAAGCCATGAGTTAAAACCACCTTATAGGGTACCTCTTTGTAGGAAGCCACCCCCTCAAGGAGTGAAGATTGAAACCATCCGCGGTGCTGGTCGCTACCTTCCAAATACATGTCCGCCTTTTTTATTCCTCTGGTTTTGAGAACTGCGGCATGGGAGGAACCGCTGTCAAACCAAACGTCCAAAATATCTTCCTCTTTTTCAAATTCACTTCCACCGCATTTGGGACACCTGTAGCCTTCGGGCAAAAGCTCTTTAGCGGACCTTTCAAACCATAGGTCTGCCCCGTATTCGTAACTTTCAAAAAGTTTTGCGATATGCTCAAAAATTTTCCTATCCGCTATAATTTCCCCACAATTCTTGCAGTAAAAAACCGTTATGGGAACGCCCCAAACTCTCTGTCTAGAAATACACCAGTCGGGTCTATTTTCTACCATAGACCTTATACGGTTGTATCCACTTTGGGGAATCCACTTAACACGGTCTATCTCCTTTAGGGCCAAACGGCGTAGGGTTTCCTTTTTTTCTTTTATCTCCATCTCAAAAGGATAAAGTTTAAATTCTTAATGGGTGCAAATAGGGAATATTGGCAAACGCGAATAGGTTTGATTCTGGCAATGGCGGGTAACGCGGTAGGTCTCGGAAATTTCTTGCGTTTTCCCAACCAAGCGATGGAAAACGGCGGTGGAGCCTTTATGATTCCCTACCTCATAGCCTTTCTTATAGTCGGTATCCCCCTCATGTGGACCGAATGGGCTATGGGGCGTCTTGGTGGAAGTAAAGGACACGGAACTACACCATCAATCTTTTACATGTTATGGAACAACAAAATTTCCAAATACATAGGGGTTTTGGGTATTTGGATTCCTTTGGTGGTTGCCACCTATTATGTTTACATAGAAAGTTGGACCCTTGGATTTTCCGTTCAATACCTATTGGGGTTGGCTCCTAAATCCGAACAGGGGTTGGAAGACCCCAATAAGTACCTCCAACCCTTTGTGGATTTCGTTAGAGATTACCTAGGGCTACACGGGGGCATTCTTTTGGAACCCTCCCTTTGGGCCTATCTGTTTTTCCTAATAACTTTTGCGGTAAACGCCTACATTCTCTACAGGGGAATTTCGGGGGGGATAGAAAAGTTTGTTCGCTGGGCTATGCCCACCCTTTTTATCATTGCGGTAATCCTTATGGTCAGGGTTTTAACCCTGGAGATACCCACCGGTCAGTTGGTTCTTAAAAAGCCCAGTGAAAGTATTATCCTAGTTTCCGATAAAGGTGAATTAACCTTCCTTCCCAACGGTGGAAATTCGCAAGTTGAGTTCAAAAACTTGGGTGGTGATAAGCTCCTTTCCATCCAAGGGGAATTTAAGCTAAAACTTGAAAGGGGGAGGCTCTTAATAGCCCAGGCGAACTTAAAGAGGGAACTTTCCGCCGACAAAATCCTTATGGAGGTAAAGGGTAATTTTGAAGTAAAAGCTCCAGAGGGCGGTTTAAAACTTTCCGACACCCAAGTTATACTTTCTATTCCGAAAAGGAGTTCCTTGCAGGGGCTGGATTTTCTTTGGAACCCCAATTGGGATAAGTTAAAAGACCCCACCGTTTGGATTGCGGCGGTTGGGCAGATCTTCTTCACCCTCAGTTTGGGTTTCGGTGCGATAATTACCTATGCCTCTTATGTTAGAAGGAATCAAGATATAGCCCTTTCGGGTTTGGCGGCCTCCTCCTTAAACGAAACCGCCGAGGTTATAGTGGGGGCTTCTATTGCGATTCCCGCGGCGGTGGCATTTTTCGGAATTGCCAATGCGGTCTTAATAGCCAAACAGGGTGCCTTTATGTTGGGGTTTGTAAGTCTCCCAGCGGTCTTTTCCAATATGGAGGCGGGACAATTTTTGGGCTTCCTGTGGTTTTTCCTACTCTTTATTGCGGGTATAACCTCTTCCGTTGCGATACTCCAACCGATGATAGCCTTCCTTGAAGACGAATTTGGGTTTGCGAGAAAAACCGCCGTACTTTTGACATCTGTTATAGTTTTTATAGGTGCCCAAGCGGTGGTCTTTTTAAACGGTTTCTTAGACGAGATGGACTTTTGGGCGGGAACCTTCTTCGTTATAGTCCTCGGTCTCTTTGAAGTTATTCTCTTTTATTGGATTTACGATGCCAAAAAGGCTTGGGAGGAAATAAACAGGGGGGGGCTAATAACCGTTCCCAAACTCTATTACTACATTGTTAGGTATGTAACCCCCCTCTTTTTACTCGCCCTTTTAATAGGTTTCGTAATTAATAATATTTTTTCCTCCAAAGGGGAAACCTCTTTAGTTCAGTGGTTGGCACGCTTTTATCTTCTGGCCCTTTACGGATTTTTAGCCTTTCTCGTATTTATCGCCGAAAAGAGAGAAAGACAAACAACTTAGGAATTTTCTTCCTTTTACTTTTTAGCCCTGTAAATGTAGGCTATTCCAAAGTTTACACTTTCGTAGTTTGTCCTTTCAAAACCTATCTCCTTTAGAAGCTTATTCAATTTTTCCCCATGGGGGAATCTTACGATACTCCTAAACAGGTGGTCAAAAACTTCTCCCTTTGAAAGGAGTTTTCCTATAGGCAGAATAACCCCTTTGAGGAAAGACAGAAAAAGTTTTTCCAAAAAAGGATTTTGGGGAATTCCTACTTCCAATATGTGGAGTGTT
>DTXZ01000044.1 GCA_012962155.1 Aquificales bacterium | reverse complement strand
AGCTCGCCGGGCTCATAACCCGGAGGTTGCGGGTTCAAATCCCGCCCCCGCAACCATTTTTAAGCAAACTCACCTCTCATAATATCGTGAATGTGGATAATACCGATAGGTCTATTTTGTTCGTCCACCACTATAAGAACCGTTATTTTGTAATCCTCCATAAGTTTTAGTGCTTCCATAGCCAACCTATCGGCGGTTATGGTTTTCGGGTTTTTGGTCATAACATCCTTTGCCCTATCGCGGTTGAAATCTCCACCCCTTTGGACGAATCTTCTCAGGTCTCCGTCGGTAATAATTCCCACCAGTTTTCCCTCGTCGTTTACCACCGCCGTAGCGCCAAACCCCTTGGAGGAAATTTCTAAAACTACCTCTTTCATTGAGGTGTTTTCGTGAACTATGGGAATCTCCTTGGGCTCAAAATGTCCCAGATCTGCAACGGTTTTGAGTTTCCTTCCCAAAGACCCCGCGGGGTGTCTCAGTCCAAAATCCTGTTCGGAGAACCCTCTCAGTTTCATAACCGTAAGGGCTAAGGCGTCTCCCAAAACCAAAGTATTGGTTGTAGAGGAAGTGGGAACTAAATCCATAGGACAGGCTTCCTTTTCAACGCAAAGATTTAGCACCACGTCGGAGCGTTTAGCCAATTCCGATTGGGGGTTATTGGTCACCGCTATAACGGGAATTCCCAACCTTTTAAAGTAGGGAAGCATAGCCAAAACTTCCTGACTCTGCCCGCTGTTGGATATGGCGATTACCACATCGCCTTTGGAAACCATTCCCAAATCTCCGTGAAGGGCTTCCGCGGGATGGAGAAAGAAGGAAGGAGTTCCCGTTGAGGAGAGCGTTGCGGAAATCTTTTTAGCGATAATACCCGATTTACCTATACCGGTTAAAACCACCTTACCATTGCATGAAAGTACAATTTCCACTGCCCTTTCAAAGTTTTCGTTTAAACAACTTTTTAATCTTTTAAGTTGTTCTATTTCGATATCTATAACTTCTTCCGCTATTTTTAGGATGTCCATTTTCAGTAAAAGGAGATAATATTTAAAGATTTTTATTTCCCCGCAAGAGGCTTGTTTCTCTTAAAAACCAAATTACCTTTACCTTTTGCCCCTACTTCCCTTGCCACGGGATTACACTTGGCGGTCAGGAGAAAGTATATCGTTTTCTCCCTAAACGAACTGAGGCTTTCAAAATTTGCCTGTCCTTTGGAAATCACCAAGTCCGCCTTTTCCCATTCCTTTAAAAATTCTTCCGAAGCTACCGATAGTTCGGTTCCAACCCTATCGTTTCCGTTGTCTATAACCTTACAAAGTTGGGTCATAGAAACCTCTTTGGCCTCCTTAAGGGTGGCATCGTTTAATATGGGTTTTCCCTTTACGACAAAAACAACCTCCTTGCCGAGTTCCTTTAAAACCTTTACCAAAACTTTATCAAACACTATTTCACCTGCGTTGTCTCCCAATATTAGGATTCTTTGAGAGTTTTTCAAATCCTTTTTGAAACTTTCGTAGTCGTCCACCGTAAACTCTTTCTTCAGCAGTTGTAAAATTTTCCCAAAAGCCTCTTCCTCCGAAAGGATTGCAAAATCAAGAATATTCCCGATGGCGGAGAGTTTTAAGGCTCCCCTTAAGGGTTCCTCCTTTAATATCTCTTCCAGGTTCAGGTTGTTTAAAATTTCCAATGCCTTTCGGTTGGAAATTTTTTTTATCTCCTTAAAGGGGTCCTCCTCACCCGTTAATCTCTTCACCTCCCGTTGGATATGATAGGCATAATAGGCGGGGGAAAAATGAAACTCGTTAAATTGGGTTAAGTATTTCAAGCCGCTTTGGGCTATCTGGAAAAGCTTTTCCTCGGGAAGTTTTAGTTTTTCCGCCGCATTTAGCCCCTGACGAATAAGGCAGGGAATACATTCGGGATAAACTCGCATAAAGTTGCTAAGTTTAAACACTTAGTCATAATTCCCTTTCTTATGTGGAAGGAAGCCTTTAAGGAAAGCTTTAAATTTTTATTTGAAAATCCCGCGGTTTTTGTAGCCCTTTTGGGAAACTATGTTCTTTTATTTTTTTTGGGACCCGTAGTAGGCGTTATTGCAATTTGGTTTATATCGGTTCTCTATTTGGCAGGCCTTCACAGCGGTAATAACCTATGGGAAGGAATAAAAAAATATTTAAGGTGGGGCTTTGTAGTCGGAATTATCCTGTACCTGCTCTTTTTTTTGGGAGGAATTTCATCGTTTTACCTATTTAATTACCTAGTTTATGGATTGAAACTTCCCTTTGAAGGGATTTTGTTTGTAACACTCCTTTGGGCTCTGGTTTTAGCCCTTCCCCTGCACGGGGTTTATTTACTTCTCCTTTCCTCCGGTGGGTTTTCTTCTTTTAAAGAAAATCTAAAATTTATAAAAAGGTTTTACCTTACCCCTTGGGGGGTTAAAGTTTTGCTCCTCCTTTGGGGTTACATGTTTCTCACACTTCTGGCGGGGCTTTTAAAACTCCTTCACCTAACGGTGGGTCTCTATGCGGTGGTTACAACTTTCTGGCTTACATATTACACATTTTTAGGTGTTAAATTTTTTAAAAAAAATAAACTCAAGGAGGTTTAAGAGATGGGCTCCCCGATAGATATAGAAGCTATATTTAAGAAAGCGGAAACTTCTATGAAAAAGGCGGTGGATTATTTTAAAAACGAAATAGCGGGTTTTAGAACGGGAAGGGCCTCCACCAAGTTAGTTGAGGATATAAAGGTAAACTACTACGGTTCCAAAATGCCCCTAAAACAAATAGCGAGTGTAACCATTCCCGAACACAACCAGATTGTTATACAACCTTGGGACCAAAATGCGGTCTCGGAAATAGAAAAGGCTATAAGGGAATACCTAAACCTAAACCCTACCGTCCAGGGGAATATAATAAGGGTTATTCTCCCTCCCCTAACGGAAGAACGCAGAAAAGAATTGGTAAGGCTTCTTCACAAATTGGCGGAAGAGGCAAGGGTAGCAATTAGAAATGTAAGAAGGGAGGCTAAAGACAAAATAGAAGAGCTTGAAGGTATCGGTGAGGATGAAATCCGACGGCTTTTAGACCGCTTGCAAAAACTTACCGACAAATATATAGAATCGGTTAATCAGCTTTGTGAAGCCAAAGAAAAAGAAATTCTTTCCCTTTAATGTTCACTCCGACCGGCTTCTTTTAAAAACCTTTTATCCAAAAAAAGTTTAAGGAGGTAAAAAATGACAAAGGTCGCGTGGGACTACACCCATCAGGAATTTACAATTACCGATTACTATTACTTTTCCATTCTGCAAAAGGTGTGCAAGGAAAATGGGATTGAAGTAGACGAGGTTACCGATTGGTCTAAACTTAAGGAGTATGATGTTATAGTTTTCAACTACCCGGAGCAACCCTTTACCAAAAAAGAGGTGGAAGAGGTTAAAAAACTGGTTGAGGAAGGAAAAAGGGTTCTCATCCTCGGTTATTACAAAAACGAGGACAATATTGCCGATACCATAAATACACTAGCCACCGCCTTCGGATTGAAAATGAATCCCGATGAGGTTACCGATGAAAAGAATAACCACAAAGGGGACGGTTATTTTGTTGTAACCTCCAAAGTTTACAAATATAACGACGGGGTGGAAAAGTTAATGCTGGCGTGCACACCGTCGGTAACCTTAGAAGGTGAAAATACCGAAGTCGTAATAGAGGGTGAGGAAACCGCCAAGTCCAATAAAGGTTATAAATGTGTGTTGGGAGCGGTTTACAAGCATCCCTCCGGTGGGGAGTTT
Source organism: Aquificales bacterium (assembly GCA_012962155.1). GTDB lineage: Bacteria > Aquificota > Aquificia > Aquificales > QOAS01 > QOAS01. Next base: position 2,207 of record DTXZ01000044.1, on the reverse strand, counting down.
ATCGTTATAGGAACTTGCGTTTTCTGGGATAACTACTCCATTGAGCTTTACAACAACAAAGAGTTTGCTATTAATTTACTCAAAAAGTGAGTATTACATTCTCTTTTTTGACTTCTATCATTTACAAAATGCCGCTTTGTCAACTAATCTGCCATTTTTACCATGTTTAAGGTTGAAAAAGTGGAGGTTAAACCCAATCCAGAAAAATTTGGCTTGGAGCACAAATTATATATAAAGGGAGATATAAAAAAATTGGAAGAAAGTTTTAAAAAATACGCCTCCGCCCAAAATTTTAGCGCCGAGGGAAAGAAAATAGAGTTGGAATTTTCCCCTTCGGAGGTATTTGAATTTCTCTTGGAGAAACCTTTGGAGGAATATTACGAACAAGAAATTCACCAAAAGTGGAAGGAAATGGTGTCTATGGCTATGGGGATGGAGGAACCATTTAGGTTTTATTCCTTTTATACCGAAAGTGGAAAACATATAGGCACCGTGGGTTTCAAGCAGGATTGCGATAATTTTACCCCGGTAATTCTTATATATAATACTTTTTAAGTATTAGTTAACAAAAAGATAACAAAATGCAGGGATTAGGTTTATATGCTAACAAGCATAGTTTTTATTTTACAAATGAATAATTTCTAAATCTGAAAAAAATAAAAGAAAGGGGGTGAAAGGGGATGGCTAGGAGAAGCAGATTTCCCGGTAGGGTTGTCTTAGATTATCTGTATAACCAAAAAAGGTATTCTATGGAACTAATTGCCAAGATTTTTGGTGTTTCCAGAGAGGCGGTTCGTCTATGGCTTAACCAAGCGGGTATCCCCACAAGGGACAGAATTTATGCGGTAAAAACCCGGGGAGCCCGTAAAAGGATTAACGTAAGGGAAATTAGAAGACAACTAAAACAGATGTTTCCCGAAGTAGAAACCCTCCTATCTTAAATTCCTTAATTCTTTTTTTGGAATCGTAAAATCATTCATTTATGGCAAAGATATACTACGATACCGATGCCAGCTTAGAATATTTAAAAGATAAAACCGTAGCCATTATAGGCTATGGGTCCCAAGGACACGCCCATGCATTAAACCTGCGCGATAGCGGTATTAACGTTATTATTGCCCTAAGACCCAATTCCCCTTCCGCCCAGAAGGCTAAAGAGGACGGATTTGAAGTTGTTACCCCTTCGGAAGCCACTCAAAAAGCCGATCTCTTAATGTTTCTCGCCCCCGATACGGTTCAACCCCAAATATACAAAGAGGAAGTGGAACCCTATCTAAGGGAAGGACAGGCACTCGCTTTTGCCCACGGTTTTAACATTCACTTTAGGCAAATAGTCCCCCCCCAAACGGTGGATGTCTTTATGGTTGCCCCCAAAGGTCCCGGACACCTAGTCCGTTGGATGTATGAGGAAGGTAAAGGTGTTCCCGCATTGGTTGCGGTATATCAAGACTACACCGGAAACGCCTTAAACATTGCCTTGGCTTATGCCAAAGGTATAGGTTCCACCCGTGCGGGTGTTATAGAAACCACCTTTAAAGAAGAGACCGAAACCGACCTCTTCGGAGAGCAGGCGGTTTTATGCGGAGGGGTGACCGCCCTTATAAAGGCTGGTTTTGAAACCCTCATAGAGGCCGGATACCAACCCGAAGTAGCCTACTTTGAATGTTTGCACGAACTAAAGCTCATAGTGGACCTTATTTACGCCCACGGTATAGCGGGTATGAGATATTCAATTTCCGATACCGCAAAATATGGTGACGTTACCAGAGGGGACAGAATATACGAAGTTATTAAACCCGTTCACAAAAAAATATTGGAAGAAATCCAAAGGGGAGAGTTTGCCCGCGAATGGATTTTGGAAAACAAAGCAAACCGACCGGTTTACAACGCACTGTTGGAAAGGGACGCCAACCACCCCATAGAAGAGGTAGGAAAGAAACTCCGCGAAATGATGCCTTGGTTAAAATCCAAAGACCTCAAGTAAACCGGTCTATCTTGTATCCCCTTAAGAGGTCTTCCCCTTTTACTTTTTTCCCTTTGGGGTTTATCAGTTCCAAAATTTTTACCACCCTCCGGTCTCCGCATACCACGTAGAGACCGTCTTTGTTGTTTGGGTAAACCGTTCCCGCGGGGAGGTTGGACTTTATCTCGGTAACCTTTGCCGAGAGTATTTTAATTCTCTTACCACCAAAGGTGGTATAGGTATT
>DTXZ01000043.1 GCA_012962155.1 Aquificales bacterium | reverse complement strand
TACAACCTCCGCTATTTGGGGCTTTAAATCTTGGAGCTTTGCGGTTAGTCTTATAGGAGAAATACCCAATTTTTGGGAAATTCTTATTATATCCATTGAAAGGAGTAAATCTTCATTTTCTTCCGCCACCGATTTTGGGATTTTTAAAATTTGAATGGTGTAATAGGGTTGGGCGTTTTTTAGACGCGAAGCTATTAGTAGCGAAAGTTCCTCCTTGTTTTCGTAAAGGGGTTTCAACACAAAGATATTTATAGCCCCCACGTAAAGGTTATACCTTTCTATAAAGTTGTTGAACACCGAACCTCCTAAAGAGAGTTTTTGAAGGCGGGTATAGAGTTCTTCCACCGTAAGACCTTGGGACTTGGCAAAGTTGGAAACGATTTCCTCTATCTTTTGGGGAGGTATGGAAAGCCCCCTTTCTTTCGCGTATTGGGAAACCAGGTATATTTCTATAACTCTTTCCAGGGCGGTTTTGAAATCCTTAACCCCAAAGAGGAGTTGGTAGAGTTTTACATCCGAAAGGAGTATGGGCTCTTTATTTACAACCGCAACGGTTTCCTCCGTTAATACCCAAACATTTTTGGGGTTATCTTGCGAAAAACCTTTCAAGGGCAGCAAAATTATAAAAAAAATAAGCCAAATGAGTTTTCCAAGTCTCATAACTGTTAAAGTTTAAGCTCTTAAAATCTTGAAAGACTTGGCCAAGAAATAGGCGGTTAGCACCCCCACAATTTCGGGAATTATCAAAGTCTGGTGGCTCATCTCGGTAATCATAATGACGGCGGTAATGGGGATATTGAGGGAGGCGCTAACCATAGCCGCCGCACCCGTTAAAGCCAATATGGATAACTTGTCGGGCGAATAGTAGGCTACCAAGTTGCCCAAGCAAGCCCCTAAAAAAATTAAAGGCAAAATGATTCCCCCGGGATATCCAAAGGAAAGAAATATCGCAATAGAAACCATTTCCAAAGCTATAACTCCCAAAAGTTCCGAGGGGGGGTATAAATGGCTGGAAACCTCGTTTATCGGTTGGTAGGTTACCGCCAACTCCAAAAGATGGATATGCCGATTATTTTGGGCTATAGCGAAAATTAAAAGCACCACGGGGAAAATGGCGAGGGGTCGCATGCTGTTGGGAACAAAACGGGCGATAAATTTAAAAAACTCGTAAAGTAGCAACAGAATTACGGTAGCCAAAGCGGTTAAAATCCCCAAAATAACCGAAAGTATAAGGTCAAATAAATTCCAATGAAATTGACCCTCTATATGAAGGAGGGGATGGAACCCTCTAAGGTAGGCATAAATGGTAAAGGAAACCGTTGAGGCGGTCAGTGCGTTAATTAGAAAATCCACATTTAGGACTTTCCCAAAGCGGTTTTCCAAAACGTAAAAAGTCCCCCCTAAGGGGGTTTTCAAAAAGGCCCCTACAAAGGCGGCGGCTCCTATAGTTCCCCAATAGTTAAGTTGCCCTTTGGGGAGCCCCAAAATCTGGGATATATACTGTCCCAAACCGGTTCCGAGAAACATCGCGGGGCCTTCCCTTCCCAAAGGTAGAACCGAAAGGGATAGGGCTACACCAACAAACTTTGCCACCCAAGCAAAGATGGGTATTAAAAGATTTTCCTTCAATATCCTTAAACTTAAAATGAGTCCGGGTAAAGTAACGCTGGACTCCAAAGATGCAACAATAAACATATAAACCGCTAAAAAGGTTAGATGAAAGAATTGAATTCCCAACTCAAAGGAAATATTATGAAATAAGAATATCAGAAAATCTAAAAACGCCGCCGACAAGCCCGCCGTAATACCTATAAAGGCAGCTAAAAGACTTTCTTTCAATTTTCCTATTACGTAATCTTTGTAAAACCTTAATTTCATTTTAAAAACCTAAATTTATAGGTAGAAATCGGCTAAAATGTGTATGTGACCTCCTCCCCGCATTTTTGATGCTGGGCTTCCCGCTTCATGGCCTCTAAGAAAAGTCTATTTTACAAGAAACAGTTGAGAGAGCTTTATTATTTTCAAAGCCAGATGAAGTGTATGCCTTGCAAATAGATGGTGAGCTCACTACAAAAGAAGAGGCAATGGCTTATGTAAAAAAACTTT
>DTXZ01000042.1 GCA_012962155.1 Aquificales bacterium | reverse complement strand
TCCATAAATCGATCTATGTCCTTTTTATCCCATATACCACCCGCAACTATTACCGGTATGTCTCCCCACTTTTTAGCATGCCCCAATATTATGTAACAGATGGGTCGGGATACCTATACTGTGAGAGCTGCTAAGTGCTGAATGTTCCGAAACGGGGGTTTTATATAGGGATTTTCTAAATATTTCTCTCCCTATAGAGAACCATCCCGTCTTTTCCTCTTACGATTTGGCTATTTTTGTAATTCCATCTATTTACGAGAAAGAGGTGGTAAAGGAATACCTGAAAAGTTTCTTTAGAAAGAAACCATTTATCGCATTTTACAGTACCTTTGTAGGTTCTAACGATTTTTTTACCACAAAAGGTTTGGTCGGAATATTCCTAAAAAAGGCTTACGACTCCTCGGCTTGCGAAATAAAGATTTTTGAAGAGCTTGAGCAGTTCAAACAATACATTGCAAGTAGGAACGATGAAAGTTTCGTCCATTTAGTTTTCGTTCCCTATCCGTTGGTCAAGTTCCGCCAAAAGTTTAACTTCTTTGAAGTTATTGAAAATGTAAAGACCCCAATAAGCGGACTTATAACGGGGGGTTACGATTACAAAGGCCAATATCCCATTATAGTAAATGGCGATGAGGTAAAGGACGGACAGATAGCGGTTTTAACCTTTAAAAACCTAAAAGGGTGTCTGGCAAGTTCTATAAGTTTCAAAAAAATAGGTCCCCCCTTTGAATTCACTTCCGAAGAGACCTATAAGCTGAAAACGGTAGACGGGCAGGATGCGATAGATTTCTTCTTGGAAATTTTGAGAAAGCAAACAAAGGAACTTAGTCCCGAAATATTGGTAGGTTTTCCTATGCTTATAAGAGATGAGAATGGAAATTATAGAAAGTTGGTTAGATTTCCCAAAGAAGTTAGGGATAGAGGGATAGTTTTTTGGGCTAATCTTCCCGTAAAGGGGAAATTTCACTTCGTATATCTCCTCCCCGATAGGATGAAGGTAAAGAACATTCTTAAAAGACATTGCAACGGTTTTTATCCCGTGTCCGATTTGGCACTATTTTTCTACTGCGTAGGAAAGTCCGCTTTTATAAATCCGGAAGAGGATGTAGCCTTTATAGGACAAAAACTCTCTATTCCATTTTTAGTAGTAGGTTCTTACGGAGAAATTTTCACCTTTAAAGGAAAGCTTTACATATTAAACGGTTCTACAACCTTTTTGCTCTTAAAAGAGGAGCTTAAAAATGATGGAAGTTAAACTTTCTCGCGAACAAATTCTTTTGGTTATTATTGAGGCGGCGGTAAAAAAATTTGAAACAATCAACCAAAAACTTCAAGACCAGCTATACCGCTACGGTGTAACCAATCTTTTTAACAGAAAATATCTCCTTGAACAGGGCAACCAATATTTAAAAGGAGGTAAATACAACACCCTTGTGGTGGTTGATGTAAGAAATTTGAGGACCTACAATGAGATATTCGGCTACGATACTACCGATAAGATTTTAAGAGCTTTGGCCCTAAAAATTAGGGAGTATTGTGGAAAAAGTTGTCTAGTGGGAAGTTTGGATTCGGGCAGATTTTGGATTTTAGCAAAAATTGAGGGTGAAAATAAGGAAAAGCTTGCGGAAGAAAAGGCTAAAGAGTTGATAAAGTTTTTGTCGGATGATGAATTAAAAATAAAAATAAACCGCGAAGAACTAATTTTTCTTGTAGCCTTAAACATAGGAATAGCCTTCTATCCCCAACACGGTAGAGATATAGGCGAACTCCTTATGGCGGCCGAAATGGCAACCGATAAAGCAAAAGATAAAGGTATGAATACCGTTATCCTCTTTCAAGAGGACTTTAAGAAAGAAGTGGAAGAAAATATACGAATAGAAGAGCAATTGCGCAAAGCTATAAAAACGGGAAAGATAGAGCAACAGATATACCCCGTATTTCAATTGAAAGTTAATCCCAATTCTCAAGAAGTGGCGGGAGTGGAAGTCCTCATGAGGTGGAAACTGCATCCGCAAATTTTTAAAGTAATTTTGATCGCGGAAAAAACGGGACTTATAAAGGATTTATTCGAAGTTTTGATCAAAAAAACCGTTCCCGTAATAAAGTCCGCTTTAGAAATATACCCATCCCTACCCTTTGGATTTAACATATCCCCCGTTCAACTGGAGTCGGTTGACGACTTAAATAAAACCTTTAACTACTTGATTAAAGAAAACATTGAACCTCAAAGGATTCAGTTGGAGATAACGGAGACTAAAATGTTGGAAATTCAAGAGGTCGAAGACACTTTAAGGGAGTTTATCAATCGAGGTTTCAAATTGGTTATAGACGATTTCGGTAAAGGTTATTCCTCGTTTGACCGTCTAAAAACTTGGGACATTTACGGGGTTAAAATTGACCGTTCTCTAATAGCGGATATCCCCCAAAAGTTTAAACAATTCGGCGACCAAGCGAGGGAATTTAAGTTTATAAAGAACCT
>DTXZ01000041.1 GCA_012962155.1 Aquificales bacterium | reverse complement strand
GCTTTCCACCAAAATAAAAACTTGGGGGGAATAGCTTTTTAAAAAATTATTTAAAAAATATCCCGTAGCGAGGGAAAGGATGTTCAAATGTAGAACCTCATCGGGAATTTTTTGTTCCTTTAAAAAATTTTCCGCCCGCGGTGAGGAATAGGTGACCACCAAACGGTTGTTGTTTTCCTTTAGTAGTTCCAAGAGAGGTTTGACGGTGTTATATTCGCCGACACTGGGTATATGGACCCAAACGGTTTCCATAGAAGGTGATAGATTAAAGGGAAGAAACCCAAAAGGTGGCTACCAAAAAGGTAACCCCCGCCAGAAGCAAAAGTAAAAGTAGAGCCTTGAGGTGGTTCGGTATTCTTATTTCGGGTAAAGAGTAGTAGCCCGCAAACACTTTATAGGCTTCCCTAGCAATGGCAGCTGCCAGTAAAAAGAGTATTAAAGAAACCAAAGAGAGGATATATTTCCCGTTTATCAGAAAACTTACCGTTTGGAAAAGGAGGATGGAAAGGGTCGTTACGCTCATAAAAAGGGCGGGAATAAGGGTGTATTTGGTAGGTTTTCTAACCCCTATTAGGTAAGCGGTTAGAACTATCAGCGTAAGGGCGGCTATTAATTGGTTGGCGCTACCGAAGACTGGCCAGATAATAGTCCACGCGTTGGTAAGGGCAAAGAAGGCACCTATTAAAATTCCCGCCAAGGAGGCGATGTATTTATTTTTTATCCCCGTAAGGTCGGTAAAGATTAAACGGTTTATCCTGCTGGCACTATCCAAAGTGGTCATAACAAAGGCGTTAAGCATCATCATTCCGAAAAAGGAGGCTACCGCAAAAGCTATAAAGGGTAGTCCTTGGGAAACAAGTTCACCGTAACCGTATCCAAAGGCTAAAATTGGCGACTGCTTTAGCAGCTCCTGAAATACAAAACCTTCCACCCATTGCGGTTTGGAAAGCCAATAGAGCCCTGCGGTAACCGAAAGGAGGGCAACCAGTGCCAAAAGGCTTTCCAAAAGCATACCGCCAAAGCCAACCAGTTTTGCATCACTCTCTTTGTCGAGCTGTTTAGAGGTCGTTCCCGAAGCTACCAACGAGTGGAAACCGCTTATGGCTCCGCAGGCGATTATTACAAACATAAAAGGCCATAGGGGTTTATCGGTTAGGTGCAACCCCGCCAAGGCGGGGGCTTTTAACATCGCTCCCGCAAAGAGGGCTCCCAAAATTCCCAAAGTTAAACCGAAAATGAGTTGGAAGGTAGCCAAAAAATCTCTCGGTTGGAGCAGAATCCAAACGGGGGTTACCGAGGCGACAAAGGCGTATCCGAGCAAAAGAAGGGTCCAAGCGGCAAAGGGACTTAATCCAAAGGAGGGCAAAGTAAGGGAAAACCAATAATCGTGGTCGGGTTTGTATTCAACACCAATAGTTACGGGAATTTTGTAACCCAACCAGAGGAGGAATAAGAGGGAAAAGAAACCTATGAGGGCGGCAAGCCACACGTTAAACCTAAAGCGGTAAATTAAGGTTCCGACAAAAATTGCGACCAGAATAAGGCCGAAACTTGGCAAAACCAACTCCGGTTGTTTTATAAAGGTTTTGGCCGTTACGACCGCAAAGACACCCACAACCAAAGAGAGGGCTACAAAGAGGAAGATAGAAAACATATTTTTGGCAAGGGGGGAAATGCCCTTTTCCGCAATTTTAACTATTGAAGCCCCCTTTTCTTTTACCGAAGCGACCAAAGATAGGTAATCGTGGACCGCTCCCATAAATATCCCGCCGAAAATTATCCAAAGATAGGCGGGAAGCCAACCGTATAAACTGGCCGCCAAAACGGGGCCTATTATGGGTCCCGCACCCGCAATGGAGGCAAAGTGGTGACCCAAAAGAACCCACTTGTTGGCGGGAACGTAATCCAACCCATCAAATTTCTCATGGGCGGGTGTAGGTCTGCTATCGTCGGGCTGGGCTATCCTTCTCTCTATAAGAGAGCCGTAAATTTTGTATCCCAACCAAAGGGCTAATATTCCGAAAGCGATAAGTAGTGTTGTATTCATAAAAATCAATAAGAATACCGGTAAAGGTTTTACAAAAAAGCGTCCTATTTTGCAAAATTTTTTTTGCTATCTTCCCTTGGAGTTTCCATCTTTTTCAAAACACTATTATTTGTATTTAGTAATTTAACCTTTTGAGGAGGGAGATGATAGAGGAAAGAATCGACTTGGGAAGTTTTGATGAGAAATTTTTTGCCATCGTAGGAAGGGCTGACGAAAACTTAAAATTTTTTGCCGACCTTTTCGGTATAAAAGTTATAGCCCGTGGAACGGAGGTTATAGTAAAAGGAGACCCCCAAAATGTGAAAAAATTCACCTCCTTTTTGAGAAAAATACTGCAGGAGATACCCCAAAGGCACCTAAACGCCTCCCAAGTAAGGGAAGAGGCAAAAAAATACCTTTCGGAGTTAGACCGGGCATTAACCCCTTCGGGGGAAACCGACAAAACTCCAGAGGGTGAGGAGGTAATACTTATAACCCACAGGAAAAAAGCTATAGTTCCCAAAACTCCTTCGCAAAAAGCCTACATTAAGGCTATAAAGGAAAACGATATAGTTTTCGGTATCGGACCCGCGGGAACGGGAAAAACCTATCTGGCTATGGCAATGGCTCTCAAATATCTAAAGGAAAACCGTATTTCCAAAATAATCCTCACCCGTCCCGCGGTTGAGGCGGGGGAAAAGCTGGGATTCCTTCCCGGGGGCCTTGCGGAAAAGGTTCACCCCTATCTGACTCCGCTGTATGACGCCCTTTACGATATGGTGGACTTTGACAAAGCCAGTTATCTGCTTGAAAAGGGTGTTATAGAGATAGCACCCCTGGCCTTTATGAGGGGAAGAACGCTAAACGACGCCTTTATAATCCTTGACGAAGCCCAAAACACAACCCGCGAACAGATGAAAATGTTTTTAACCCGTATAGGTTTCGGTTCCAAAGCGGTAATTACCGGTGACGTTACCCAGATAGACCTGCCGAGAAAAACCCAATCGGGTCTTATTGAAGCGCTTAAGATTTTGAAAGGGATAGAGGGTATAGGTTTCGTAGAGTTTAAAAAGGAAGATGTTGTAAGACACCCTATAGTGCAGAAAATAATACAGGCTTACGAGGAATTTGAAGACGGTAAAAATGCGACACAAATGGAGGAAACTGAAAGTTCCCGATAAAACCCTTCCTTGGATCCACACCCTTTTAACTTCCCTCTTTTGGAGTATTTTCTTTAACCACTTATCATTGGATAGCCGATTTTTTATAACATTTTTGGGATTTTTAACCGCACTAACTTTTATACTTTTCAGATTTGAAAAACTGAAATACCTATTTGGTAACAAAGTTTTTTTTACCCTTCATTTGGTAGTTTTAGTCCTAATTTCCCTCGCCCTAGTGGGGAAGGAAACCGATTTCCTTCACCTCAAACCCTTTGACGAGGGCTATCTCCTCTTTTTCGTTGGCTCCATAGTGGGGATTCTTTCAAAAACCTTTCTGAGAACCCAACCGGTGGGACAGCTTGTAGTTCTCTCTTCCGTGGGCATTCTCTTGGCTTCAAAAAATATTTTTGCCACCGTTGGATTTTTACTGGGAAACTTGGTTTCCGCCGACATTTATTCGCGAAGGAGGGATACGGTATGGGAAATAGCCGCCGTAACGGCGGGTAATTTGGTTTTTACCCTTCTCCTGCTGGGTTTTTGGTTACAGGAAAGCCCCTCCTGCGTATGGAAAGTTTTATACCTGTATCCCCTATCGCTGGTTTCAGAAATATTTATCCTTTTTGGTTTACAAAAACTTTTAGACCTTTTGCCGTTTATGTATAGCGACGAGAAACTGGAAAAGTTGGCAAATATTTCCAATCCCCTTATAGAAAAAATGATGTTGGAAGCCCCCGGAACCTACCACCATTCGGTAATGGTTTCCCTTTTAGCGGAAGGCCTTGCCAAGAAATTGGGGGCCGATGCACTTTTGACGAGAGTGGGAGCCATGTTTCACGATATCGGGAAATTGGTAAATCCCCAATACTTTATTGAAAACGTAAACGGCGAAAATCCCCATAAGTATTTAAAGCCGGAAGTGAGTGCGTCAATAATAAAAAACCACGTTGAGGAGGGGATTACCTTAGCCCGTAAATACAACCTACCGGAGGAAATTGTCCGTTTTATCCCCGAACATCAGGGGACGAAGTTAATTAAATACTTTTACTACAAAGCCCTTAAGGAAAACCCCCATGTTGACGAAAGAAAATTCCGCTACAGCGGTCCCATTCCCCAGAGTAAGGAAACGGCAATAGTGATGATAACCGACACGGTAGAGGCTATGGTAAGAACTTTGAAAAATCCTACCGTACAAGAGATAAAACAAACCGTACACAAGGCTCTAAATATGCTCAAAGAGGAGGGGCAACTCTGTTCCTCCAATCTTACGGAGGAGGAATTAAAAACTATAGAAAAACTTTTAACGGAACTCATACTCTCTTACTATCACGAAAGGGTAAAATACCCCGAAAAACCCAAAAGATAGCGGGGGTTATAATTGCAACCCTTAATGGTCAAACCCATTTCTTTTATGAACTTTCGGGTAAAGGCTTATTTAGTTTCCCTCTTTTTGGTTTTGGGAAGTATTCTTTTGCTCCAAACTAGGGGTTTAAACCTCGGTTTAGACTTTACGGGTGGATATGTAATAGAGATAACCTCCCCTCAAAAGATTTCCGAAAGAGAGGTAAAAAAACTCCTCAAGGAATACGGTTTTAAGAGCTTTTTGGTCCAAGAAACAAAGGAAGGGCATATCGTAATAAAAACCCGCTTAGGCGAGAAGGTTAATAAACTAAAAGAACTTCTCCTCAAACAGTTTAAGAACGCGAAAATAGTGCGGTTTGAAATGATAGGGGCGGTCTTTAGCAAAGAGCTAAAAACGAAGGCTATTTACGCGGTTGTTACCGCCTTGGTTCTTATTGCGGTCTATTTGGGCTTTAGATTTAAAAGCCTTTGGGCGATAACCACCCTCTTAGCCCTGTTTCACGATATAATAGTAACGCTGGGTGCCTACAGTCTGACCTTTAGGGAGGTAAACCTTGAGGTTATGGGGGCTCTCCTTACCGTTGCGGGTTACTCGGTTACCGATACCGTCGTGGTGTTTGACCGCATTAGGGAAAATGTAAAACTTAGACCAGCAACCCCTTTAAAGAAACTCATAGATCTGTCCGTAAACGAAACCCTTTCCCGAACTTTAATGACCTCTTTAACAACCTTTGCGGTTGCGGGAGTTCTCTTTCTCTTCGGGGGTGAAATGCTTTCAAATATAGCCTTTGCCTTTTTGGTAGGTATTATCGTAGGAACTTACTCCTCTATCTTTGTTGCTTCCGCCCTTCTTTTGGATTTGTCCGGGATTTTAAAAAGGAAAGAGAGAGATTAAAGCAGTTTAGCCAACTCTTCCGCCGCTTTTCTTATTTCCAAATATAGCAATCCCAATTTCGCATCGTGGGGCGCCATTACGGTTAAAACCGCTTCCTGTCCTATACCCGTTACTATCACAAACCCCTTTTGAGCCTTTACCGTAATCTGTTCTAGACTTCCCTTTTCCAGTTCTAAGGCCGCCCTTTCACCCAAGGAGAGTATCGCCGCCGACATAGCCGCCAATCTCTCGTCCGACATTCCCGCGGGCAGAACCGATTCAACGGGAAGACCGTCGGCGGTCGTTAAAACCGCACCTTCCAAATCGGCATTCCTAACCAATTTTTCTAAAATAGGTTTGAATTTTGTATCCACTTTCAATCCTCCTTTATTAATTTTACGTTGATATATACACTACATCCTTTAAAAGCCTCTCCCCAAAGGGGAGTCCCAAAACGGGTTCATTGCCCGTTAAAGATATGTATTGAACCGTTCCTTCCAAACCTAAAATGACATCTTTCAAAATTTTTCCGTTATAGGAAACGGTAACCCTATATTCCCCGGCGGGGAGGCCGCTTAAATCCAAACTATTTATACCCTTTTTAAGGTCGGTGCTATAGGTTTTGACAACTTTTCCCGTATGGGTATTTATCACCGATAACTCCACCCCGCTGTAATCTTGCGGAGATAACAAAACATAGCCGGCAGCGGGGTCCTTTACCATTTTTTCCTGAAAAACCGCATTCTTCCCAATCAAAAAAGAGGCTTGGGTTATATAAGACAACCTTTGGGCCTCTATTATGCTCCGCATAGTCTCTTCAAGGTTTGTTAAAAAAGATATTTGTTGAAGTAAATAGTTTTGTTGTATCATATCTTCAATCTTTAGAGGTTCGGTTGGATCTTGAAGTTGGAGCATTTTTAGGTAGATTTTCAAAAAATCTTTTGTTTTTATGTCGTATGGGTCGTAAGTATCGTCTACATATTGGATTTGGCTATTAATTCCGTTAACTTCCATTTAGGAAACAACCTCCGATTGTTTAATTGTATTATACAATTTCAACAATTGTTGCCAACTTTCTTGCAAGTTTACCTTTTGGTTCACTTTTTGGCGGAAAAACTGGTCAATAAGGGGTTTGGCCTTTATAGCCAAATCCACCTGGAGGTTGGAACCAATTTTGTATATCCCCAAGGTAATTACATCTTCCATTTTCTCGTAGGTTGCGTAAACGCTTTTAATGTATTGGGAAGCCTCGTAGATTTCGGGGGGAACTATGTTCGGCATTATTCGGCTAATACTCTTGAGGGGGTCTATTGCGGGGTATATGTTTTCGTAAGCCCTTTTTCTGCTCAGGATAATATGTCCATCCAGAACCCCTATCATAAAATCCGCAACGGGGTCGGTAATATCGTCTCCCTCCACAAGGACGGAGAAGACTCCGGTAATACTCCCTTTGGAAAAGTTTCCGCAACTTTCCGCTATCAGGGAAAGGTCATAAAATACCGAAGGGGTATAACCTTTGGCGGTAGGCGGTTCTCCGCTTGCCAACCCCAATTCCCTTTTTGCCATGGCGAAACGGGTTATGGAGTCCATAATAAAGAGGACGTCCATTCCCTTCTCAAGGGCAAAGTATCTCGCCATAACCATAGAAGCGAAGGCGGCCTTTACCTTATTAACGGGAGGTTCGTCGGCGGTTGAAACCACAACTATGCTCTTTTCCATTCCCTCTTTGCCCAGAATATCTTCTACAAACTCTTTTACCTCCCTTCCCCTTTCGCCTATAAGGGAGAGGATAACTATGTCGGCTTTTGAAAAACGGGTTATCATCCCGAGCATTGTGGTTTTACCCACACCCGCGGCGGCAAAGATACCGACCTTTTGACCCTTTCCCAGGGTATACAGCCCGTTTAAGGCCCTTATACCCGTATCAAAGGGTTCTTTAATTTTCTCTTTAAGCAGGGGATTTATAGGTTGGAGTTTTATCTCTATAGGCTTGGTTCCCAAAAGGGGTCTTTTGCTGTCTAAGGGTATACCGAAAGCGTTTACAACTTTTCCCAAAAGCCCCTCCCCCACATAGACCGAGACCGGGATTTTTTTTACCTCTATTTTGGCATCCCTTCCTATTCCGTAAAGGTTTGAAAAAGGCATTATAACCGCGGTATTTCCGTTTAAGGAAATTATTTCTCCGAAAAAGGTTTCCGAAGGGGTTTTTATTTCAACCAGGTCTCCCACCTTCCCTTCGGGAACGGTAGCCTCTATGTATATACCGCCAATCCTCTGGATTTTTCCGTAAATCTTATAGGGTTTTATCATAACGGTTGCCAAAAAATAATTTAAAGCCCGAGGGTGGGTATTCAAGGTCTTGACCTAAAAAGGAGAAATTTCATATAATTACTATTTTTATAGAGCGCGTAGCTCAGTTGGGAGAGCGCCGGCCCGACGCGCCGGAGGTCCAAGGTTCGAGTCCTGGCGCGC
>DTXZ01000040.1 GCA_012962155.1 Aquificales bacterium | reverse complement strand
TGAGGATGTGGATAAAATATTGAAAAATAGTGCAATTAGAGATATTCTAAAAGAGCTTGGTTTAAAAATATGTAGAATTGTAAATCATATTAAAGCTAACTCTAGTTAAACTTTAATTGTAAGATAATGCTCAACAAACAGCTTTTTTCAAAAAGGGAACTACTAAACACTTACTACCTCGGCTCAAAGTTATCCACATTGGCACTATTTTTGTTGATACTTTTTTTAAAAAACGAATACGGGGGAGAGGAAAATTTTCGATACTTTCTGGTTTTTATAGCCCTAGCTTACCTATTGGGAAACATTCTTTGGGTAAGCTTCAATAAAAACCTATTTAGCAACCTGTGGATTAGAGTTTTAGATTATTCCTTTGGTCTTTTTATTATTTTTTTATCCAATTCCCTTTACGGGATTTTACCAGCGGTTATTATTTTAAGTACCTATTCCGCTGTATTTTTTGAGGAAAGCCTAATAGCTTTAGGGGTATATTGGGTAGCCC
Organism: Aquificales bacterium; assembly: GCA_012962155.1. GTDB lineage: Bacteria > Aquificota > Aquificia > Aquificales > QOAS01 > QOAS01. Next base: position 13,498 of record DTXZ01000040.1, on the reverse strand, counting down.
TATTAATAAACGCCATATTGCTTGAAAAGTTAACTTCTACGGATTTTGCCGTAGGCGTTTTATTTTTAATCTCCTACTTTTTAGTTTCAACCAAATACAACATTATAACTTTGGTAAAGGAGCAAAAAAAGGCCTTAAAAAATCTAAAAGATGACCTTCAAAAACTTGATAAAACTATATCGATTTTATCCCTAGAAAAGAAACACTACGAGGAAGTTCTTTCGGTCGTGGAGGTTATTTCGGAAAAAGGATATTTAGAAAATCTTCCCGAAATACTTAAAAATATGCTAAAGGCCGAGGACGTAAAAATCCGACGGAAAAGTCCTTTTTCCACAGTTACCAGGGAAGGTTACGTAACCGTTTCCCTAAGGGATATGCTCCTTATGGTCAAACCGAGGGAAAAATACCTAATGAGGGATAGGGGGTATAAGGAGAAACTACAGTTGTTATTAAAAGTTTTAAGACCCTACATAGAGAGTTTTTTGGCAAAGAGAAGATAGGCGGTGTGGGCTATCATCGTATCCTCGGGACGGAAACGTTCGGGATTTGCCTTGTAATACCTCGTCAGTATCTCAACGATCTCTATATCCCCAAAATAGGGATTTAGGTGTTTTAAAAGTTCCTGCACTTGGTTGGTGGTGGGAAGCAAAAACCCAATAGGGGCGGAGGGTTTCAAAAGTTCCCAAACTTGGGGAACATATGGATAAGGTTCTCTCACATCAATAAAGGCGGCGTCAAACTTTATCCCCTCAACCTCTGCGGGGTTAAAGGTCTTGTTGAAGATAACCACATTTTGGGAAAAACCGAATTTTTCCAAATTACTTTTGGCGGTTTGGAATATTCTTTCCTCCCTTTCAAAGGTGTAAACCCTTCCTCTTTCGCCTACGGCAGAGGAAAAGACCATTGTTGCCGCACCGCTGCCGGTTCCGAATTCTAAAAGAACCTTTCCCTCTGAAAGGTTTAGCTTCTTGGCTATAAAAAAGGTATCTTTGGGGTAGATTATTTGGGTTTCTCTCTTTATTCCGTATAGGATTATTTCCTCCAAAGTTGGTTTAAAGATTTGAAGCCCACCCACGGATATACCGAAGGGCTTACCTATGAGGTCTTTGTAGTATAAAACTCCACCCTTGTAGGAGAAGTTTTTATCGCTTTCAACCCTTTTCAGATACCTTTTTTCTTTAAACCTTATTAAGATGAAATCTCCCTCTTTTATGGTTTCCATTCTCGGTCTCCTTAATTTTAAGTGGAAAATTCTAATGTTTATGTTTCGCTTAGCCCTTGACGCTATGGGTGGGGATTACGCTCCCCTGCAAATTGTGAGGGGGGGAATCCTTGCCCTAAAGGAGTTTCCCGAGCTTTTTATATACTTCGTAGGGAGGAAAGAGGAAATAGAACCTATTTTGGAAAAAGAGGCAAAATCCCTAAAGGGAAGGTTTGAAATCGTTGATACGCCCGAAAAGATAGGGATGGGCGAACCCCCTTCCAAGGTTCTAAAGAAAAAAAAATCTTCCCTTTTTGTTTCCGCCAAGTTGGTTAGAGAGGGGAAAGCCCAAGCTCTAGTTTCCGCGGGAAATACGGGAGCTGTTTTGGCTGTGGGTAAATTTGTTATAGGTGCTATAGAGGAGTTGGAGAGACCCTCAATAGGAGTAGCCTTTCCCAACCCCAGAGGGAAAACCGTTTTGCTTGACGTGGGGGCCAACGTAGACGTAAAACCCCGCCATTTGGTTCAGTTTGCGGTAATAGGGCACACCTATGCGGAAGAAATTTTAGGTATAAAAAATCCCCGTATAGGAATCCTCTCTATAGGAGAGGAAGAAGGTAAGGGAAACGAATTGGTAAAGGAAACCTATCCCCTTTTAAAGGGGACAAAATTAAATTTTGTGGGCAACGCGGAGGGAAGGGATATTTTCAACGGGAATTTTGATGTTGTGGTTTGCGACGGTTTTGTAGGAAATGTAGTTTTAAAAGCTTCCGAGAGTTTGAGTTTTGCAATTTTAAGAATGATTAAGGAAGAACTAAGCAAAAGCCTTTTGGCAAAACTCGGGGCGCTCCTTATGAGACCGGCCCTTAACTCTCTAAAGAAAAAGGCGGATTTTGCGGAATACGGAGGTATTCCCCTCTTGGGAGCAAAGGCACCCGTTATGATAACCCACGGAAGGGCAAACGCCAAGGCGATAAGAAACGCAATAAAGGTTTCTATGGAATTTTATAACCACCATTTTAACGACGTTTTAAGGGAAAACCTACAAAAACTGGCGGGGGAAATTTTAAAAAAGAACGGCTCCCTTTCCCCTTAATAATTTTTTCAACTTAAAAGGGAAGCCACCAGCAACGAGGCAAAAAGTAGGGCGTCAAACCTATCCATAAGCCCACCGTGACTACCCAAAAGGTTTGAACTATCCTTTACGTTAAAGGTCCTTTTTATAAAGCTTTCAAACAGATCGCCAATCACCGATACAAAGGAAACCGAAAACCACAAAAGGGGGTTGGCAAAAGCCTCCACCGTTAAAGCGGAACATATAGTACCCGCCAGTGTTCCCGCAATTAACCCCCCGATAAAACCCTCTTTGGTTTTTTTGGGAGAAATTATCCCAAAAAAGGGGCTTTTTCCGAAATTTTTACCAACATAGTAGGCGAAAGTATCGCTTGCCCAAACGGTTAAAAGGGTTGCCAAAAGGAGGTAGGTTGAATGTTCCTTTATAACCCAAAGGGAGTAGGGGAGAAGTCCCCCGTAAAGACCCGTCAGAATGGCTATTGAGAACCCTTTGAAGGTGTCAAAGCTGTAATAACCTCGTGGGAAAACCTCTTTATACCCATAAAGGAGACCCAGATTTAAAATGGTAAGTAAACCCAAAAAGGGACTAACAAGGGAAAAGAGAAAACCCAGTAGGGCTATCCATCTTAGGAAACTTTTTCGGGTAATAAGTTCCATTTCGTAACCCAATAGGTAGGAAAATAGCGCCAATGAGACGGCGAAAAGGGGTAAAGGTAAAATGGCAACCGCCAAGGTTGTAAGCCCTATAAAAAGTCCCGCCCCTTCGCGGGTTTGAAAGATTTTCCTCGCCCAAAGTTCCACTCTTTTCATTGGCATAGAATTTTCCAATATTGATGGCAAAACCTTTTAAAAGAGTTCTCCTCAAACTTTCGGGTGAAGCATTCGGAGGTACCAAAGGTAGCGGAATAGACCCCAATTTTTTGAAATACATTTCGGGAGAGATTAAAAAGGTATACGAGTTGGGAGTTCAAGTGGCTATAGTGGTAGGAGGTGGTAATATCTTTAGAGGTTTGCAAGGGGAGGATATAGGAATAGACCGCGCAACGGGAGATTACATGGGAATGCTTGCAACCTTGATAAACGCGTTGGCACTGCAAAGCGCTTTGGAAAACATTGCGGGTATACCCACGCGGGTGCTTTCCGCTTTGGAAATAAAGGCGGTGGCGGAACCCTACATAAGGAGAAGGGCTATTCGCCACCTTGAAAAAGGGAGGATTGTGATATTCGGGGCGGGAACGGGAAATCCCTTTTTCTCTACCGATACCGCCGCCGTGCTAAGGGCGGCTGAAATAAAAGCCGACCTTATTATAAAGGCCACCAAGGTGGACGGCATTTACACCGACGATCCCCAAAAGAATCCCAAAGCGGAAAAGATAGAGAAAATCTCCTATATGGAAGTCTTGAGTAAGGGTCTTAAAGTTATGGATTTCACAGCCCTTACTTTGGCGAAAGAAAACGGCATACCTATTTTGGTTTTAAATATTTTCAAACCCGATAGCCTCCTAAAGGCGGTAAAAGGGGAAAAGGTTGGCTCTCTAGTGAAGGATTAAAGTCTTAGCACTATCCTCCTTTTGGATTCTTTCATTTCAAACAACTTGACGATACCAAAAACAATTCCCAGAACGAGGATTATAATCGCCAAAGTTAGTTTAAATTCCACCGGCTTGGTGTGCTCCAAAGAGGCTATAAGGGCTTCCCTGATAGTTGCCGCTAGGGCTACGCTTACAAAGGAAGATATGGCAAACTCACCGCCCAGCATAAATTTAATTTGGCTGTTTAGCAATTCCAATATAGTCCACAGAATTAAGAGGTCTCCGAGAGCCGCAATAATTCCGTGTGCCATATTCTTGTCGTTGAAGATGTGAAGTATGTCGTTTACCAACAAATAGACGATGAAGAACGCCAACAGTATAAGACCGAACAGAATTAAACTGTCCAAAGCCAATCCGAAACGGGTGGCAATTTTTAGTATCTGTTTACCCCATCTACCGAGAGTGAGAAATTTTTTTGTTTCTATATCAACGTAGTGGGAAATAATAATATCCAAGTTTAGGTCCAAAATTTTATTTAGAGATTTTAGGGCGGAACGGAATCTCTCTATAAGCTCGGGATCTTGACTCTGCTTTATCTGTTCAAAAATTCTGGTGTTAAAGTAGTTCCTGATTAAGTCCATTAAAACCGTTATGTGGTGGGGAGAAAATCCTACGTCTACAAACCTTTCGCCTAACGACATCAGATAGTAAAGATAGGAAACATCATATTTTCCCTCAAAAAGGCGGTCGTACCACTCAGAAATTAGTTTTTTAAATTGGTTTATAAATTCCTCCGTAAGCAGTTCCCTCAGTTCCGGAAACCTGTAAAGGCTTTCGGAAATATTCTTGACAAAATCAGCCTTGTAAGGCTCCAAATATTTTCTGAGGAACTTAATTCGTTGGGTATCCTTCTTCGAAATTTGATGCAAATACAAAAGCCTATCTATATCGTATTCCAGTGCCCCAACCATTAAAGGTTAAAATTTACGGCATTTAAGCGATTTTTAAAATAATTCTTTATGAAAAAGGACTTTTTGTGTTTATCCGATATAACTCCCGAGGAAGGACGGGAAATCGTAGAAAACGCGTTAAGGTTTAAAAGGGGAGAAAAAAACTCCAAGATTTTAGAGGGAAAGATAGTGGGTCTTTTATTTGCCAAACCTTCCACCCGCACAAGGGTATCCTTTGAAGTTGGAATAACCAAACTGGGAGGTAAAGCCTTATACATGACTTCCTCCCAACTCCAAATGGCACGAGGAGAGGATATCAGAGACACCGCCAGAACTTTAAGTAGGTATTTGGACGGAATTGTTATAAGAACTTACGCCCACGCCTGGTTGGAGGAATTCGCCCGATACTCCGATAAACCGGTTATAAACGCATTAACCGATTTTTCCCACCCTTGCCAGATATTGGCCGATATTCAGACGATTTACGAGCTTTTTGGAGAGCGTATCGAGGAAATAAAAATCGCCTACGTAGGGGATGGAAACAACATTGCCAACTCCCTAATAGTGGGAGCGGGACTTTTCGGACTTAAACTCTATGTGGCTACCCCTTCGGGGTTTGAACCCAATGCCAAAGCCTACAAATTGGGTCTGCAGCTTTCAAAACAAAGCGGGGGAGAAATTGTTTTAACCAACGATCCCGTAGAGGCGGTGGAGAATGCCCATGTTGTTTACACCGATGTATGGGTTTCCATGGGAGACACCAACAGCGACCAAAAGATTCAATACTCAAAACCTTTCCAAGTGAACGAGAAACTCCTAAAACACGCCCAAAAGGAAGTAAAGGTCCTCCACTGTTTACCCGCCAAAAAGGGGCAGGAAATTACGGAGGAGGTTTTTGAAAAACATAAGGAGGAGATTTTCTTGCAAGCGGAAAACCGTCTGTGGGCCCAAATGGCCCTAATGGATAAACTTTTTGGGGAATTTTTCGGTTATTCCTAACTCCAGTCCAACATTCTCTTAATGGAAAGGTTTGCCTTCTCTATAACCTCCTCGGGGAGGTCTACCTCATTCTTTTCCTCTTTAAGGGACTCATAAACCTTTTCCAAGGTGATAATCTTCATTTGGGAGCAAAACAGATAACCAACCCCTTCATCGGGTGTGGGGAATATATACCCCCTATAGGGGTTTCTCTTTTGAAGGGGATATTGGAGCCCTATTTCGGTAATTATGATAACCCTATCCGCTTTAAGTTCCGTTGAAGTTGCCCACCTTAACAGTTGGGAGGTAGAACCCACGAAGTCGGCCCTATCCTGAATCTCGGGAGGAGTTTCGGGATGCACCCCAACGGGGGCATCGGGATATTTTTCTTTTAGCCTCTGGAGCATATCGGCGGTAAACAGATAGTGGTCGGGGCAGAATCCTTCAAAAGGAATGATTTTTTTTCCTCTAACCTTTTTAGAAAGGTGGTAAGCCAACCCTTTATCGGGAACAAAGATAATTTCATCCGTAGGAACTTTTTCCACGATTTTTACCGCATTGGCGGAAGTGCAACACACGTCGCTTATAGTTTTTACTTCCGCTGTAGTATTTACGTAGGAAACCACCCAAGCGTTGGGATACATATCTTTTAGTTTTAAGACCGCCTCCTTTGTAGCCATATCCGCCATAGCGCAACCGGCTTTGGGTTCAGGTAGTAAAACCCTCTTGTCGGGGTTTAAGATTTTCGCAGTCTCCCCCATAAAGTGGACACCGCAAAAGAGAATTATGTCGGCGGAAACTTCCGTAGCCTTCCTTGCCAAATCTAAACTATCTCCCACGAAGTCGGCAATTTCTTGAATTTCCGGTCTTTGGTAGTAGTGGGCTAAAATTACCGCATTCTTTTCCCTTTTTAGACGTTTAATCTCCTCCTGTAGAAGTTTATAGTCCTTGGGTTTCAAGAGCATTAATAAACCATTATGTAAACGATGAAAATCTTTTGACGCATCTTGACCGAGCTTACAATCCACCCATTATGGGTGAAGAGAAAAAAAAATGGAGAACCGCCATAAGTTTTCACAAAGGACACGAAGCCTACATTAGGGGTTACAAACTGGAAGATCTAGTGGGGAATTTAACCTTTACCGAAGCAATATATCTGGTTTTAAAAGGTGAACTTCCCACCGAGAGGGAAGCAAAAATGCTGGACGCTATTTTCGTTTCGGTTGTGGAACACTCCATAGCTCCTCCATCGGTTATAGCGGCAAGGGCGGTTGTAAGCGGAGGAAACGGTTTAAACGTCGGCGTAGGTGCGGGAATTCTCGCTTTTGGAGAAGCCCACGGAGGAGCGTTGGAAGGGGCTATGAAATTCCTGCAGGAAAACCTCAGAAAGAATCCGGAAGAGGTGGTTAAAGAATACCTCTCTCAAGGGAGGAGAATTCCCGGCTACGGACACCGCTACTACAAAGAGTATGATCCCCGCACCAAAAAGTTATTTGAAATAGCCAAAGAATTGAACTTTTTCGGTGATTACTGCCAATTTGCATTGGCCGCTGAAAAAGCTATAGCTCACATAAAAGGAAAAAAACTCGTTTTAAACGTTGACGGGGCTATTGCCGCAATAGTTTCCCAAATGGGGTTTGATTGGAGATTGGGTAAAGGCTTTTTCATCATAGGGAGAATACCGGGTCTTGTAGCCCACGTTTACGAGGAACTCGTTAGGGAAAAACCCTTCTCTAAAAGGTTGGACGAAGAAAAAGAAGTTGAATATTTAGGAGTTCCTCCCCGTGAATTACCAGAAGAGTTTAAAAGGGATAGAAGGTAATATTACCACCTATGATAGGTAAGCCTTTTCTCGGGCTCTTTTTTCTCCTTTTAGGGGTTACCGTTTATATTTTGCCTTTGGGGTTACCTCACCAAGCCCATAAGTTATCAGCCTTGTTGGTTGTAACCATTCTTTTTTGGCTTTTTGAAATTCTTCCATTGGGTATTACCGCTCTGCTTGCAACCGCTGCTGCGGTGGTGCTGGGTATAGCGGATAAAAAAACCGCCTTTTCCAACTTTGCCCATCCCATAGTTTTCCTCTTTATTGGAAGTTTTTTACTCGCCCGAGCCTTTGCTAAATATAGAATTGACCGATATATTGCGGAAAAAATTTTAAAAACCCCCTTAGTCAGGAAGGGAGACTTCCTCTTTTTGACGGTTGTTTTGCTTGTTCCTTGGTTTCTCTCTATGTGGCTTAGTAATACCGCAACAACCGCAATGCTCCTCCCGATAGTTGCGGGAATGCTGGCAACCTTAAAACTGGATAACAGGGAAAAATTTATCCTATTGGGAATAGCCTATGCCTCTTCGATTGGCGGCATTGTAACCCCTGTGGGAACCCCTCCAAACCTTATAGCTTTGGGTTTTCTGGAAAACGAGGGAATTCACATCTCCTTTGGAGAGTGGGTTCTAAAAACTCTACCCGTATCCTTTATAACATTCTTCCTATTGGTCTGGCTTGTTTATAAGCGATCTTCCCCAATTGGGGCCAGCAAAATCCAAGAAGAAAATCTTAAGGAGGAGAACTTGGATTCAACCCAAAAAGCGGTTTTATTAGTTTTCTCGGCGGTGGTTTTCCTGTGGTTACTACCATCCCTTTTAGCTTTTCTAAAAAGCTTTTATCCCTCCTTGGAAGAACTCCACTTGTGGCTGAAAGACCACCTTCACTATTCGGTAGTAGCCATTATCGGTGCAGGTATGCTATTTTTAATTCCACAAAAGGGTTCAAAGAAACCGATACTCTCCGCAGAGGATATAAAGAAACTAGACTGGGATACCATATTCCTCTTTGGAGGGGGACTCTCCTTAGGAAAACTGATGCTTGAAACCGGGTTGGTTAAGCTTTTCGCCCTAAAGTTTGCCCCTTTACTACCTTCCCAAGAATGGCTGTTTTTACTCCTACTTACCACCGTTACAATATTCTTGACAGAGGTAAGTTCTAATACCGCAACCGCCAATGTCTTGGTGCCCGTAGTAAGCGGTTTGGCAACCCAAATGGGAGTAGGCTTAGAAAAGGCGGTAATAGCGGTCACCTTAGCCTGCAGTTATGCCTTTATGCTTCCCGTTGCAACACCGCCCAATGCCATAGTTTTTGGATTCGGTAACATAAAAATATCGGAAATGGTTAAATTGGGTTTTGCTTTAAACCTTGCGGGCGCTTTTATAATAGCAATTTTTGTTTGGTTGCTCTTTTAATAAACAGTAATGGAAACTTTTTTCTACAAAGTTTACGCCAAACCGGTAACGGATAAAAATGGCCAAGTGCTATACAAAAAGTTAAAGATTTACAAAATAAAGGGTAAACAAAGGGAGGAAATAACGAAAGGAAAATTTTTAACCTTAGTCGCTAACCTATTTGAAAGAATAGCGGAATACTTGGAAGAAAATCAAGGGGTTATATTGGAAATACCCCTGGACTTTTTAATCGCCAGGACACTCATAGAAGCTTTACCCTTGGAAAGGGGAAACCTAATACTTGCCAATCCCGTTTCCCATATTTCGGGGAAACACCTACTTAGGATAAAAAATTTTCTAGAAGAAAATACTTCCGCAGGTTTGGAGCTTTCCATATATTCCAAAACCTTTGATAGATACAGACTACAAAAAGTATCCTTCGTATGTATATCTCCCTATGGAAGAAATGTAGTTTTCCAAAAAATGTTTCTACAATGTGGACTCAGCGGAAGTTTTTGAAAAAGTTAAATCCCAAGGGGAACTCTTTTGCGGGAAACTTTTTGGGGATTACGAAGAACTCTTTGAAATAACCGTTTTAAGTTACCTAAAAACTACGTTATCCCGCGCTCTGGAGATGGTTGAAAAGGAAGATTTTGACGTAGACCAATTGGAAAAACTACTAAAGGCGGACCCCAAACTTTCGGTTTCCCTATTGAAGTTCATTAATTCCCCCCTTATGGCGCCTCCATCACCTATAAGAGATATAAAACACGCCATAGTTTACTTGGGGGTGAACAACCTTAACTTATCACTATAATGGTCACCGAAGGGGCCAAAATAGACAAAGAATTTGAAGAATTGGTTATCAGACTTGGAGTGGTGGGACTGCTTATGGAACAAAAAGGGAAAGAGGCAAACTTTCCCTTTAGTGGTTGCCAGTTGTTTTTAAGCGGTCTGGTTTTGGAAAGTACCAAATTTTTCCAAAAATTGAAGGGAAAATTTTGGAACTACTAGACGTTCCTAAAAATTGCTTTCCACCTATTGGGGATAAATAATTCAACTTTACGAGAAAATAACCCCCAAGGGAAAAGAGATATTGAAAATCAATATATTCTTTACTAAGAATTAAATTTGGTTAAAAATTCCCCTTTAAAAAGCTCTTTGTCATCGGTAACTACAAAAATCTCTTGAACCGTTGAACCGTTTTTTAAAAGTAATTTCCACCCCGAAGGGGTTTCATACTTTAAGAATAATCCCTTTTGTCCCCTACCTTTCTGGTTTCGGAAAATTCTCCCCGGAATGATAGTTCTTACACTTTGTAACCTTTCCAGTTTCTTTATATATTCTTCCGCCCCCTCTAGGAGGTGATGTTCCAATTTAACCTTCCCCTTTCTGTATTTCGGCATCTCTATCAAAGCTTTAATTCTTTTAAAATTTCTTGCTGGCGCTTTAAAACATACCTACTAATAATTTTCTCTACTTTGGAGTTACTAATTAATTGCAATGATAACAAATAGGCGTTATTTAACTTATCAATCTTGACCACAACCGCGGGAGTTTCCACTTCTCCTGTTGTAAGTTTAAATTTAACTTTAACCTTTTCGTTGAGTTTAATACCTTTAGGAGTAGAAATAATAACTCCAATCTCATCAAAGGAGATATAATGAAGAAAACCGTAAATAATCCCTTTAGGAGTTTCTATTTTTACATCTATTTCCTTTTCGGGAAAAACGCGAACCGTCTTTATCGGTGGAATTTGGATAAACTTCAAGGGCCTTATCGTCATTACTTCTTTATCAACATTTATAATTTCCGCTATAGCATCCTTAGTTAGATTTGGAATTTTAATGTATACTTTTTCACCGGAAACAAAAACTTTATAGGGGCATTTTCCAACTTTTAACGATATATCGCTTATTGAACATATTTTACTCTTACATAAAACTGGAAAAACCTTATAAAAAGCCAATAATTCAACATTGCCCTTTAGGCTTTCTCTAATTGTTTGTAGTATTTTTTGAACTTCCTGCGGATTTATCTTTTCTTCCTCTTCTACTTTTTTTTCCATTTGTTCTAGGTAATTCATAAAGATTTCATCAACCAATTCTAAATATCGGTCTAAAACCTCGGTTAGTTTACGAATCCTTTTTATACCGGTTTCGTATTCCTCTTTTTCCAAGAGATAGTTTATATACTCCTTCAATAGTTCTAAGAAAAGTTTAGAAAATAAATTTTTTATAGGAACATTTAGAGTATGCAAATTTTCAATTAGTTCTCTGAATTTTTCTGTAACCTTTTTATTGTTAAAATCGAATATAGAATCAAAAAGGACATCAACAACAGAGTCTAAATCCTGTTTTAATTTATCAACAACTTCAAGCTCTTGAAAGATTTTCAATAATTCCTCCTTAAATTTTAGCTTATATTTCTCAAAAAAATCTTTATCCTCTTTAAAGATTTGTTTTATACCCATTAGTGTTATTAAATTAAAAGTTTCAAAAGTTTTTTAGAGACTATTTTATAAATTTATGGATTTTATCCCTTACGGTCGTCAATGGATAGATGAGGAGGATATATCCGAAGTTGTAAAGGTTTTAAAGGGAGAATTTATAACCCAAGGAAAGATAGTAGAAAAATTCGAAGATGCTTTGGCGGAATACTGTGGGGCTAAATATTGTGTAGTATTTAATTCGGGAACTTCAGCCCTTATAGGGGCATATTTTTCGGTAGGGCTTACAAAAGGAGATATCTTTATAACTTCACCTATAACTTTTGTAGCGACTGCAAATGCAGGTTTGATATGGGAAGCCCAGGTTCGTTTTGGTGATATTGAAGAGGACACGGGAAATTTAGACCCCCAAGAGGTTAAAAAGCTAATAGACGAAAAAACCAAGCTTATAGTTCCCGTCCATTATGCGGGACATCCCGTTGATCTAGAAAAATTTAGAATCTTAGCGGATAAATATAATTTATTTCTTATAGAGGATGCCTGTCACGCCCTAGGAGGACTTTATAAACACAGCAAAATTGGTTCGGCTGAATATTCCGATGCGGTAGTTTTCAGTTTTCATCCAGTAAAACATATAACAACCGGTGAAGGAGGGGCAGTCCTCACCAATGATTACACCATTTTCAAAAAATTAAAACTTATCAGAAACCACGGAATAACAAAAAATCCAAGTGAATTTGTCCTTCCCTCCGAAGGAGAATGGTATTACGAACAGCACTATTTAGGGTTTAACTTTAGAATTACCGATTTTCAGTGTGCCTTAGGAGTATCCCAACTTAGGAAATTAGATAAATTCGTAAACCTTAGAAGGAACATTGCGAAGTTTTATAATGAAAAATTTGCAAATAACCCCTACTTTTATATACCCGTTGAAAAAAAATACGCTTATCACTCATACCATCTTTACCCGATAAGGCTTAAGGAAAAGTTTTTACCCTACAAGAGAGAAATTTTTAAAAAACTTCGTCAAAATGGTCTCGGTGTACAAGTGCATTATATTCCAGTTTACAAACAACCCTATTATCGAAAAATAGGTTTTACAGATTTCTACCTTCCCCGAGCGGAGAAATTTTATGTATCCGAAATCAGTTTACCCATTTTCCCCTCTATGGATACCAAAACCGCGGAAGAGGTTGTAAATAGAACTTTTAAAGTTTTTCAGGAAATAGAAAAACTTTTAATTTTTTAAGTTATGTATTTCTCCGTAAGAATGAGAGCTTCACTAAAGGGAGAACACATTTCGGGACAGGAAAGGATAGTAGAACAAAAGGAGTTGGAAAAAATTCTAATAGAACTCTACCGCCGACCAAAGGAAGAATGGGATTTCATAAACATAAAGATCGAAAAATTATCCTCTCCACCGGAGGTAATAGACAAAGCATTACCCGTTAAAAGTTACTCTTTTCCCGATGTTAACTCCTCTTGGAGTTTTGTAATTAATCTATTAAAAACCTACCATGGTATAAGAAAAAGTTTAACCGCACAATTGTTGGATAAATTGGTAGGAGGTCTTCACCCCAAAGGGGGGAATCTAAGAGGTGCTGTAATAATAGACCCTTCAACAGGAAAGATTTTAAACAAAAACCCCGAAAAGGGAATTAGAACTATTCTTTTTGATTGGAAAAGGAGAGAAAATATACAAGAAGTCCTCCTTAAGAAGGGTTACACGGAAAGAACTGTAGATGCACTGGCTTTGGCTACAAAAAATATTTATTGTGGAATAGAGATAGAATTATGTATAAGCGATGATCCTTCTTACATTACCGGTTATATAGCCTCCAAAAAATTGGGATATATTAGGATTACCCCTCTAAAAAAGGATAAAACCCCCTTTGGAGGAAGGGTTTACTTTATATCCGAAAGTATGTATCCAAAAATTATTAAATGTTTACGGGAAAAAGCTGTTTTAATTGAAAACATATCAAACTTGGAATAGTCCTTTTTTAAAGGGCTGGCAGCGACCTACTTTCCCGTGCCGCGGTCCGGCACAGTATCATCGGCGCTGGGGGGCTTAACTACCGGGTTCGGAATGGATCCG
>DTXZ01000039.1 GCA_012962155.1 Aquificales bacterium | reverse complement strand
AGATTGCTGGCTTCTAGTTCTTGATACTGGTGGGATCTGTGTTGAAGCAGCAGTTGCAGGTGGTCAATTCAATGCAAGAGCAGTTAAAGAGTTAATGGAAAAGACTGAAATTGAAAAAATAGTTAAGCATAGATACCTTATAATACCAGGATTGGCTGCTAGGCTTAAAGGAGCAATAGAGGATGAGACTGGTTGGAAAGTGCTAGTTGGTCCTATAGATTCAGGGAGGATTAAAAGTTGGCTTGAACAAAATTGGCCTCCCAAGAGCTGATATAATAACTTATTTATTATAATTTAATTTTTAATAATTTTAATCATAATTTTATACATTTAGTAATTTTTATAATAATATAACTTTACTTTTTATATATTATTTATGTTTAAAATTTTATAGATTTTATTAGTTAAATATTTTTCTTCTTAAAGAATTCCTCATACTCATTTAGTCTATTTTTAACTACCTCAACTATCCTTTTAATTATCTTTGCACTAGAACAGAATTCACATTCCTCCTTGACATTTATTCTAACAACTTTAGTGTTTAACCCTCTTTTTCTTAGTTCCTCTTCAAGTTTTTTCTCATCAAAGTGTTGATCGTACCCCAACACTATTATGTCTGGCTTAAGTTCCATTATCCATTAGGGAGGTGCTTTTTATTGAGGCTTATTATTTACTAATTTCTTATGTTGCAAGTTCGCGTTAAACCCGGGGTGGAGAAAAAAATTAAATCCGGTTTTCCTTGGGTATACAGAAAGGAGATAGCGTCTTACTCGCGTACTCCCAAGAAGGGCGAAACAGTGGTAGTAAGAGACTTTGCGGGAAGATTTTTGGGTTACGGATATATAAATCCCGAAGTGAATATAACAATTAGGTTACTCTCTTTTGATAAGGAAAAAAAGCCCACCCCGGAACTTATAAAGGAACGTATTTATCGGGCGTACCAATACAGGAAATCCTTAAACATTAATTCCAATGCCTATAGGTTGATTCACTCGGAGGGAGACTTTTTACCAGGTCTTATAGTTGACGTTTACGATAGGTGGATTGCGATTGAATTTACCACCTACGGAATGGAAGAATTCAAAGAAACCGTTACGGAAACTTTAAAGGAACTTTTAAAACCCAAAGGGATTTACGAAAAAGTAAACGATTTCAGTAAAAAGGTAGAAGGCTTAAGGGGTGAAGAACAATTGCTTTACGGCGAAGTTCCCGATGAAATTGTAATAAGCGAATACAATCTAAAGTTTTATGTTAATATTCCCGAAGGGCAGAAAACCGGTATGTTTCTAGATCAAAGATATGCGCGATATTTCCTAAAAAACCTTATAAAAGGTGGAGAAAGGGTTTTGGACGTTTTTTGTCACAGTGGAGGATTTGCAATAAGTGCAAAAAAAGCGGGAGCAAAGGAGGTTATAGGGGTTGATATAAGCGATTTGGCATTGGAACTGGCAAAAAAAAATGAAAAATTAAACGGTCTTAGCGGAATAAATTGGGTGCAGGCAAACGCCTTCGATTTTCTAAAGAAACAACACAAATTAGGTGAAAGATACGATGTGGTAATAATAGACCCTCCATCCTTTGCAAAAAATAAGGCGGCGGTAGCCAACGCCTTGAGGGGATATAAGGAGCTCCTAGTTAGGGGGCTGCACATAACCAAACCGGGCGGAATTTTGGCAATTTTTTCCTGCTCGTTTCACATTACGGAAGAACATCTACTTGAGGTTTTAAAAGATGCCTGTTTTGATACCAGGAAAGTAGTTCGCGTAAGGGCCAAAACCTATCAAGATTTAGACCACCCTTGGATATTGCAAATTCCAAACACACTCTATTTGAAAGGTATTTGGGTTGAGGTTTTAACCTAACTTCCTAAAATAGAGAGCTATGGCTATAAGAGGAAAGGTTTGGAAATTTGGAGACAATATAGATACAGACCAAATAATACCCGCCAGATACCTAAACACTTCCGACCCCAACGAGTTGGCAAAACACGTTATGGAAGATAGCGAACACGGTAACTTTGCCAAAGAACACAAAAAAGGAGACATTATTCTTGCGGGCAAAAACTTCGGTTGCGGTTCTTCCAGGGAACACGCACCGGTTGCGATAAAATATGCGGGAGTTCCCGTTGTTGTTGCCAAATCCTTTGCAAGGATTTTCTACAGAAACGCGATTAACATAGGTCTACCCATTGTTGAAGCTCCCGAGGATTTTATTGACAAAACCGACCACGGGGATGAGATAGAGGTAGACCTTGAAAAGGGTGTTATTAAGAATCTAACCAAAGGGTTTTCCGCCAACTTTAAACCTATCCCTCCCGAGGTGGCAGAAATTTTAAGGGCGGGCGGTTTAATGAACTATGCCAAAGATAAACTCCTCAAGAAGGAAGGGTAATCTCTTTCCTTTCCTTCTTAATTAGTTTTTTAGAATATATTTAGAAATTTTTAACAGACTAAATAAAGGAGGTCAAAAATGGCAGGGAGAGTTATAGAACTTAACGAGCAAAATTGGGAGAGTGAAGTTCTAAACAGCGATAAGCCGGTTTTGGTAGATTTTTGGGCTCCCTGGTGTGGACCTTGTAGGATGATAGCTCCCATTCTTGAAGAACTGGCGGAGGAACTAGGAGATAAAGTAAAAATTGTAAAAGTGAATACCGATGAAAACCCCAATATAGCTATTAGATACGGAATAAGGGCTATACCCACCTTAATGCTCTTTAAAAATGGAGAAGTTGTGGATACCAGAATAGGAGTTCAGCCCAAAGAGATGTTAAAGCAAATGATTTTGTCTCATCTGGATTAAATTTAGATTTTCTATTAATTTTGGATTTATACTTATTTCAGTTTTACTTTTTTTTCTTTTCCAAGAGACCTAGATTAATTTAAATCTTTAATGGAATCGTCAAGATTTGAAGTTTTTAAACAGGCTTCAAAAATAGCCACTCAACCTCCCACCACGGAGGAAATTATTTTAGCAATTTTTTTAATACTCGGTTTCATTTTATTCTTTATAGTCATACCTTTTTTTATATTCCGCAAATATAAGGAATACATTTCCAAAAAAACCTTCTATCAGTTGGCGGCGAATAACTACGGTTTAGAGCCCGAGGAGATAGACTTTTTGTGGAAACTCTCAAGGGAATTTAATATAGAACCTTCCCTTTTGGTTACTAGTTATGCAACATTTCAGAAAACAATTTTTAAATACATTAAAAAGTTTGGAGCCCAAAATCTAGATCTAATAAATAAGATAAGGTCCAAGCTCGGCTTTAACAAACTTCCCGAGTTTGTCCCTATTTCAACGACGATGGATATTGATTTATACCAACCCGTTACGGTAATTATAGGAGACGAACACTACGAGGGAGCGGTTTTTGAAAATAACGAACAATATTGGGCTGTACTATTTATTAAGGCTGAACCTCGCCATTTGCATCCCGGTGAGGAAGTTATAGTTTCCTTTATAAGACCTAACGACGGTAGGTACATAATAACCACCAAGGTCTTAGACGTAACCCGTCAACAAGGTCAACTGGTTGCCAAGTTGGAACATACCGATAAACTGGAAAAGATCCAACTGAGAGCTTATGTAAGGTGGCCGGTTAATATTCCTTGTAAATTTGCCCATTTTCCCCTTAAATACATTTCTTCGGGAAAAAGTTTGGAAGAAATTATTTCCAAACTGGAGTTTCATGACGGGATTATAAAGGATATAAGTGTAGGCGGCATAAAGCTCTGTGTTGAAGAAGCAGAGGAAAAATTAAAGAAAATAAAAGAGGGGAGCTACATATTGGTTAGTTTCTATTTAAATGATACTCCATTTGAAAATATAATTTGTGAAGTTGTTAGAACTATTAAAAATCCATTTTCCAAAGGCCTATGTTACGGATGCTCATTTGTAGACTTACCCAAACAGTACCAACAAAAGATTCAACAATTTATTTGGGAAGAACAGAGAAAAATAATAAAACTATATAAGGAAGGGGTTTCTTAAATATCTTTATACCTAACAAGGGATAACTTTTCTTCTTCTCCTATCGGTTTAATCACGAAAACTTTATCCCCTTGGCGAACCCTTTCAACAACCTTTAAACCTATGCGGGTTGGAGCTTTTATACAGGAAACCGGTCTGTGGTCTATCTGCATGCTATCAACCTTTTGGCGGACTAGTCCCGTTTTTTTACCTATTATGTGGATAATATCCCCAACCTTCAGCTCTCCCGTTTCTATCTTTACTTCCGCCACCCCTATGCGGGGGTAATACTTTTCAACCACTCCAATGTAAACCTTTTGCTCGGTGGCCTTGGAACGGTTAATTCCAAAGGTGGGAGCTCCGAAGTAAAAACCGCTGTCCCAATCGCGGTGATATACTTTGGAAACCATTTCAATAAGTTCCTTCCTTAATTCCTCATTAAAAGTTCCTTCCAATAGGGCATCACGGGCGGTTTTATAAGCTTTTGTAACCATGTAAACGTAATCGGGGTTTTTGTTCCTTCCCTCAATTTTCCAAGCATCCGCAAAGGTGAGGTATTCAACTATATCTAACGTCATAAGGTCGGTTGCGGAAAGAAGGTAATCCTCTCCTAGTATAAATTCCCTGCCCCCTGAGGTGTCATTTAGGTCCTTTATTTTTACCTCGAACTTGTGTCTACATATTTGGTAGCATTCACCCCTATTGGCGGAAGTTTTAAATATATCGTGACTCAAAAAGCATCTACCGGAAATAGCCATACACATTGCGCCGTGAACAAAAATTTCTACCTCCAAACCGGTTTTCTCTTTTAATTCCTTTAACCGTTTTAGGTTTAATTCCTTTGCGGGAACTATCCTTTTTATGCCTAAACTTCTAAAGAAATTGGCGCTTACCGAGTTGGCTATGCCGGTCATTACCGACATATGGGTTTCTATCCCCTTTTCCAAACTTTTGAGGACTACCGCTAAATCCCACGCTATAACCGCATCTATTCCCGTCTCTTTGACGGCGTCTAAAACTTCTTCAACATAGGGGAGATCTTCCTCATAAACCAAAGAATTTAGGGTTAAATACGCCCTAATACCCTTTTCCGCGGTAAATTCCCTAATTTCTTTTAAATCATTTAAAGTAAATTTTTTTTTCAAACTCCGCTGGTTTAATTTGTCTAGTCCAAAATATACGGCGTCCGCTCCCGCCTTTATTGCCGATGCCAAACTTTCCCAGCTACCCGCCGGTGCCAAAATTTCCGGTTTCCTCTCCATTAGCCCGATTAAAGAATTTAAAGAAATCCTCCGGGCTTTGTTCTAAGAGAAACCTCACAAAGGTTTGAAGTTATCCTAAAGAACTTATGCTGGATTTGTTTATAGGGATACTCCAGCTCACTGCCCTTATATTTATTTTTAGCTTTCACAACTATATAAAAGCTCTGGCGGCGGTAAGATTGGGTGACGATACCCCAAAAAGGAGCGGTTTTTTAACCCTTAATCCCATTCCCCATATAGATATTTTCGGAACCCTGATATTACCCGCAATCTTTATCCTACTAAAATCACCACTTATTTTGGGATGGCCTAAGGTTGTTCCGATAGATTACTCAAGACTCCATAAGAGCGGAGGATTAATCCTCACCGTAGTCAGTATCGTTAGTTATTTTCTCATAGCGGGAATAGGTTACATTCTTTACAAAGTGGTAACCAATCTATCTCTTCCCTATACGGTGGAAGCCCCTTTGGCAACTCTATTTCAGTTTATAACAATAATTAGCTCGTTTTTCGGTTTTCTAAATCTGTTTCCAATACCTCCTTTGGATATGGGAATTATTCTTTTATTGCTTTTTGGAAAAAAAATGTATGAAATTCAAAGCTACTCCCTATGGGGCTCTTTAGCCGTTATTATTCTTTTCGTAAGCGGTATCTTCGGTTATTTATTCCAACCTTTTTACAAGTTTTTGATTTCTCTATTTTGAAATTCATTGAATTTTTTTTTGTTTTTAACATAATTTTTTTCCTCTAAAAGGAGGTTTAAAAGATGGCAAGAAGAGGAAGAAGAAAGGGAGGACCTAGATATAAAAAAGTTCACCTATCCCTTCCTAAAAGGCTTTACAGCATTTTAAACGGTATTGCTATGGGTGATGAAAGGAAACTAAACAGGCTCATAAAAGGTATTCTCGAAGAAAAACTTCAAGAATCCACCGTTGCGGAATTGGAAGCCTATATTTCCGGTGGAAATGAAGAGGAGGAATTAATTTCTACGGAAGAAATAAAAGAAGAACAAACCGTTTAAAGTTCTTTAATTCCTTTTTCTATCCTTTCCAAAGCCTCGGTTAAAACATTGTCATCGTGGGCGGTGCTCAAAAACCAAGCTTCAAACTGGGAGGGAGGTATCAAAACACCGTTTTTAAGAAGTTTCTTAAAGAACTTCGCAAATAGTTTTAAATCCGACCTCTTGGCATCATTGTAATTCTTCACCTCTCCTTCGGTGAAGAAAACGGTAAACATAGAACCTATGCGGTTTACGGTATGGGAAATACCTTTAGCGGTTAAAAGTTTGGAGATTTCCTCCGTTAGGTATAGGGTTCTTCTCTCCAATTCTTTGTAGGGGTTGGTCTTTTTTAAAACTCTTAAGGTGGCAAGTCCGCTTGCCATTGCTACGGGGTTTCCCGAAAGGGTTCCCGCCTGATAAATCCTTCCTTCGGGAGCTACCTTCTCCATTAGGGTATTTCCACCCGCGTAAGCTCCTACCGGCATACCCCCGCCAATAACCTTTCCCAAAATGGTAAGGTCTGCCCAAATACCGAAGTATTCCTGTGCACCTCCATATGCCAATCGGAAGCCGGTTATAACCTCGTCAAAGATTAAAATAGCCCCATATTTTTTTGTCAATTTTCGTAAGGTCTTTAAAAACCCTTTTTTAGGGAGAACTACCCCCATATTGCCCGCTACCGGTTCTACGATAACGCAAGCTATATCCTCTCCCCTCTTTTCAAATAGCTCTTTAAGAGCGTTGTTATCGTTGTAGGGCAAAACAAAGGTTAAATTGGCTATCTCTTCGGGAATACCCGGAGTGCCGGGGATGGCAAAGGTGGCCACTCCCGAACCTGCGTTTACCAAAACACTATCGTAATGTCCGTGGTAGCAACCGTCAAACTTCACTATATATTTTCTTCCCGTCACTCCCCGCGCCAAGCGGATTGCGGACATTACCGCTTCCGTTCCGCTATTAACAAACCTAACCTTGTCGGCAGAAGAGAGGGCCGAAACGACCTCTTTAGCTATCTCTATTTCATAGGGGTTGGTAATGCCAAAGGAAAGTCCGTTTTTTATAGCTTTTTCAACATCTTCTATAACGCGTGGATGGGCATGCCCCAGTATAAGGGGCCCCCAAGACATTAAGAAATCCACATATCTATTGCCTTCTACATCCTCTATGTAAGCGCCAAACCCCTTTTTTACAACTATGGGAGCGGTTTCAACCGATTTAAAAGCTCTAACAGGGGAATTCACCCCTCCGGGCATATACTCTTTTGCAACCGAAAAAAGTATTTCGTTAGCAACCATAAATGGTATAAGTATGACACTATGGATTTAAAACCTCTTTTGGAAAAGAGCGATACAAAAATCCTATTGGTGGTTTTAGATGGACTGGGCGGTCTCCCCGTGAGGGAAGACGGTAAAACCGAACTGGAGTTGGCAAATACACCCAATTTAGACCAATTGGCATTTGTTAGCGCCTGCGGTATGCACATTCCCGTTGATATAGGTATAACCCCCGGAAGTGGTCCCGGACATTTGGGGCTTTTCGGGTATGAACCAACCCGTTACCAAATAGGAAGGGGTATTTTGGAAGCCCTCGGGTTGGATATGGAAGTAACCGAAAGGGATATAGCCATAAGGGGAAACTTTGCTACCGTTGAATACAAAGATGGGGTTCCTATAGTCGTAGACCGCAGGGCAGGTAGAATTCCCACCGAAGAAAACCGCAGGATTGTGCAAAAAATTACCGAGGAAATTAAGGAGATAGATGACGTTGAGGTTTTCATAAAAAGTGGAAGGGAACATAGGGTAGCCATAGTCCTCCGTTTTCCCGAAAGTTTGCCGCAGGGAAGCGATGCGGTAAACGATACCGACCCGCAGGCTTTGGGAGTCCCTCCTCTAAAGGAGGAAGGAAAAAATCCCAACGCCCAAAGGGTTGCCCAAGTAATAAACAAACTCTCTCGGAAAATAGCGGATATTATTAAGGAAGAACCCAAAGCCAATTATCTCTTAATGAGGGGGGTGGCACAAAAACCTCAGATAGAACCCTTTGGGGAAAAATTCGGACTTAAAGCGGTCGCCATAGCGGTTTATCCGATGTATAAGGGCTTGGCTAAGTTGGTAGGAATGGAAGAGGCAAATCCAAAAGGGGAAACGATAGAAAGTCAGATAGAAACCCTTAAAGAGGTTTGGGATAAATATGACTTTTTCTTCGTTCATATAAAGAAAACCGATAGCTTTGGGGAAGACGGGAACGTAGAAGGCAAAATTAAAGTCTTGGAAGAATTTGATAAGCAACTTCCCAAACTAATGGGACTAAAACCCGATGTGTTTATTATTACCGGTGACCACTCAACCCCTTGTGTGGTTAAAGGTCACTCGTGGCATCCCGTTCCATTACTGATACACTCACCTTATGTTCTCGGGAGAATTTCCAAAGCTTTTACCGAAAGGGAATGTCTAAGGGGTGAAATAGGTATAATCCCCGCCTATAAAATTATGCAGTTGGCTTTAGCCCACGCGGGGAGATTGAAAAAATACGGCGCTTGAGCTTTTCCCTTTAATATTTCCCTATGGGGTTTATAAAAAAACTCTTTTGCTGGGTTTCGGGAATATTTCTCGTAACCTTTGTAGGTTTAATGGGTTTGGGACTTTGGCTTAAGAGTAAGTTACCTACCACCGACAAAGTAGCCCTTATAAGGGTTGAGGGAGTTATTACAACAGCGGACGAAATTTTAAGGAGACTGAAAAAGGTAGAAGAGGACAAAACGATAAAGGCCCTCGTTTTGAGGGTGAACTCGCCCGGTGGTGCGGTGGGTTCAGCGCAAGAAATTTACAGGGAACTTATAAGGATTAGGGATGAATACAAAAAACCGGTGGTGGTTTCTATGGGAAATGTGGCCGCCTCGGGAGGTCTTTACATATCTCTTCCCGCCAATGTAATTCTTGCGGAAGGGGGAACTATTACCGGGTCTATAGGGGTTATACTCCAAAAGTTGGAAGTTAAAAAATTGGCAGACAAAATAGGGATTGAGGTAGAGATT
>DTXZ01000038.1 GCA_012962155.1 Aquificales bacterium | reverse complement strand
CTATCCGAAACTTCGCTATCCCTTATGTAAATTCCCAATTTTTTAACTATAGAATATATAGTTTCCTTTGTTGCTATAACCGTTACAGCATTGAATTCGGGATCTGCGGAGTAAACAACCTTATCGCGATAGTATATTTCTAAAAGTTTTATAAAGTCCCTTAGGGGGATATTTTGTATATAGAAAACTTTGGTTACCAAATTACTTACTCTTTTTAAAGCCAATGAGTAGTTATCCCTATCGGCAAATATACGGTAGACGTTTGGAGCCTTTTGTTCCAAAAATAGATGGAAATTTTTTTTCAGAAATTCTATAGCTTTGTCTTTTGTGAGACATTCAAAAACTAAATGTAAATTTTGGGTATTTTTTAATTGGGATATCTCCGTTAAATCGTAAACAAATTGAATGTTGAAAAGTTTACCAAAGATTTTTAATAAATCCGTTAAACTTGTTTTGTCTAGATATAAAGTTTTTACCTTTATTCCATCTTTACAAGAATTGGGAATTTTAAAGAGAATTTTTTTACCATCTTTACAAATGTAATAAGGTATTAAATTTACTTTCGTGCCTTCAACCGATAGCAAAAATCTGGTACATTCATTTTCTTTACAGAGGTCTACGTAATCAATTAATCCTTCCTGAGAGCATCCCTTTGTATTCCTTTTTACCTTTTCCGCAATAGCGAAAATGTTTGAATTTACATCGGCGATAACTATAGCTTTACTTTCTGGAATCCACTTAACAATAAGGTTTTTATTGACACTTTTTATCTTTTCCTTTATTAAGGAGAACAAACGTTGAAAAGAAATAGAATTTTGATACATTAAAAGGTAAACCGGTTTATAGGATATATTTCCATCTATGTAATACTGAAGGTTATATATACGAATTAAGGCATTTAATAACTCTAAAGCCATTACAGGTTTTGTTAAATAGATTTCCAAACTATCGGAAATGGAACAAGAGCCCTTAACAACTTGAGTTATTAAATATTTTTCGTTCAATTGGCGGAATATATTGTCTAAAGAGGAAGCAACACCCACAATTTTGGTAGTTTCCAATATAGCATACTTACTTTTTACTGTTCCTTTTTTTGAAAGGCAGGATATATAACCAATGTAATCCAGTTGTTGAGCTCCGGAAAGCCCAATGGCAACGAAAAGCCCCAAAAATATCTTTAATATCTTTTTCATCTTATTACCTCCTTACCGTTAAGCTTCAAAAACCATCCCAGATAAAGTTGACTCCATTCCGAAAATTTATCCCTTGTTTTCAAAAATGAAATAGCCGGATAGGCCGGAACCTTTCTTATATCGGATATAAATCCCAATAATCTTATAGGTTCTATTTTTAATAGACCATTCTTATTTGGTTCGAAGGTCAGGATTATTTTATTTCCGTTTAAACTAACTTTAATATCCCCAATAATCGGTTTTTCCTTTAAATCCAAATATTTGGTATAGTATATTTGTACTCCTTTGTTAAAATCTTCAACAGCCTTGGAGGTAAACTTTATTTCCGGTAAACTTACCGATTGCCATTTCTTATAAAAAGAAGAGAGCTTTAAAGGATAGTTATAACTATCGTATCTCAAACTTTGGACTATAATTTTTCCATTGTTTTTTCCCAAAAGACTTCTTTTACTGAGAAGAATATCCCATTTTTCCTTTAACAGTTTTATTTCTTCTTCCTTAAAGTACTTTTTAAGCTCCCTATAAGCTATTTTTATGTCATTTAATTTCGACAAATAATTTTGATATTGTCTTTTTTTAAGTTGAAAAAGCTCTAATTTTTCCTTTTTAATTTTGTTCAAGTTTTCTATTTCGGTATATTTTTGATAGCCCACCCAGAGGGACAAAGGAATCCATATTACAAAACTGTACAACAACCCCTGAAAAATCCAATGATAAAGAGGTTTCCTTTTAATATCTTTTTCTAAGAATTCTAGAATTTGTACTAAAATTTCTTTTTTTAAATCCATAATTTCCCCCTTAATGGGTTAGTTTTATACAAACCCCATCAATAACGCTTTCAACTTTTAATTTATTATTGAGATAATAATACTTGCTGTAGCGCTTGTTTATTAAGAGATAATTACAAAATTCTTTTAATTTCCTTAAAGTAGTTTTATAAAGTTCATCCTCAGCAAAAATTAAATTTACAGGAAATACTAAATAAGTCGGGACCTCCACTTTTAAATTTTCTAAACCATACCACAGCAAACCGTATTCTAAAAGTAAATTGGCCTTTATACTTGAATCCTTTATTTTTTCTATATTTTTTAAGAATTTTTTATCTACATTAAAAGGATTGATTATTATAACTAAAGAATTGGAAAAGTTATAAGGTTGAACAAAATAATTATCATTTATTTTTTTGTAAATAACTTTATGCTCTTTCCAATTCGGAATAAAGATTTTTTTATCCAGACCGGAATAGGGGTTGGGATATACGGAAAAACCTACAAAACTTGGGATATTTCCTACTATTTCCTTAAATTTGTAAACATTCTTCCATATATTTTCATTGAATTTATTGCTATACCATAAAACAAATGCTTTCTCTTTAAGCTCAGGAATATATAATTTTTTAAAAATTTTATCCGCTTTTTTTAAATTCTGTTTTAAACGGTGCAAAGCTACGGTTTTAAACCGTATTTTGTTATCCAATTTATTAATTTCATTTTTTAAATTTTCTATCCTTAAATTTAGATAGTAATTAATTAAAACCAGTGAAACTAAACTAAAGATCGAAAGAAGTCCAAAGTAAAAATTTTTACCTTTTACTTGGCCTAAGACTACTATACCTATTTTTTTTAGTATATTTTCCCGTTTATGTGTTGTTAGATTTATGCTTACAAATCTCTTATTCCTCCTTTTAAATCTAAGCATTTAATAACCTCTCCCCTAATATATAGGTTAAAGCGTATCTCTCGGAAAATTTATCTATCGATACAATTCCAAATATCGGGAGTTTTTCCAAAAAGAATTCGGTTAAATGCTCATATTCCGTAACTATTCCCGCTAAATATATATTACCTATATCGTTTAAAACTATATAGTTTCTAATATCCCAAATGATAAGATTTAATAAATCCTCTGTGATTTTATCTTCCGAAAATAGATAAGAAAAGGTTTCGTAAATTATATTATCTCTTCTATAAGAGACTATCAGAATTTTATTTCTCTCGGTGTATAGAATTGTAAATGGTTCGGGTAAACCTTTTAGTAAACCTAGATTTATTACACATACCGGTTCGTAGCTTATAACATCCAATTTCAATCCAACTTCTTCAAAAACCTCCTCTATCTTCCTAACAATCTCACTCTCAACTATGGTAACCAATACCCTATAAGGTTCGTTTTCATTTCTATCCAAGATATCGTAGGAATACAAAACTTCGGTGTGTGGAAAATTTCCACTAATTTCCTCCTGGATATACAATCCTATACTTTGTATGAGCTCACTCTTTTTTATACCTTTTGGGAAGGTATAAATTTTCACTAAACCGAACTGTGCAGGTATATAAGTTCCAAAGGAAGTATTAGTAAAAAGCTTAGGTTTTTGAGCCGTTAATTCTCTCAATTCCTCTTTAAAGTGCATAAGAACTTCTTCAAAAGTTGTTTCCTCTGGATAGACCTTTTCAAATGGTTTTAATAAAATTTGGTATTTGTTATTAAAACAAATACCTCTATAAAAGACGGTATCAACCACAAAAGGAAAAACTATTTTTTCTTTTTTACCTAAAAATGGTATGTTGAGTTTATTTAAAGGAGGTAAAAGACTATATTTTTCCTTTGGGGGTTCTAGGAACGGTAACTTGTCTATTAACCGCATGGTGATTAGAATAAGATTATAACTAACCCTTTTTGTTTTCTTACATAAACGAAAGTATTTTTTGTACGGTTTGTTCTACCGATTTTTGACTCTCTATTCTTAAATGGGCTTGAGAGTATATTTTTTTTCTCTCTTCAAAAAGTTTTTTTAACGCCTCCTCGCTTTTTCGCAAAAGGGGACGATTGGGGTCTTTTGCGGTTCTCCTTTTAAACGTTTCAAAATCTATATCTAACCATATTACTGTTCCGTTTTGTTTCATAAACTCCATTGCGGTTTGGTTTGCTCCCAATCCCCCACCGGTAGCTATAACAAAGGTTGGCAAAGAACGGGTTACATCCTTTAAAACTTCCATCTCAAGTGTTCTAAAGTAATTTTCCCCCTTTAAAGAAAATATTTGGGGTATAGTTAAACCTTCACGGGTTTCTATTTCCCCGTCGATGTCCACAAATGGTGTCTTTAATTTCTTTGCAAGGTGACGTCCCACGGTGGTTTTTCCGCTTCCCATAAAACCCACGAGGTAGATTTTTTTCATAAAAACCATTGTTGTTAAAGTTTTTCGGATAATAGCCTAAGTTTAGTAATAAAAGGTTCGCAACCTTTAAGAGTCATGAGTTCTCTTTTTATCTCTCCCCCTTGCGGAAACCCCTTTACCAGTTTAACCAAAATAGATCGAATTTCAAAACAAGCTTTTTCCCGCGAAGGGTAGTAGTCGAACATCCACTCCAACAGTTTTAAAACGGTTTTAAGTCTTTCCCCCAAAGGTATGTTTAATTTCCTTTTCTCCCTGTACTCTTTAAAAATCCAAGGGTTGGAAAGGGCGGCTCTACCTACCATAACCGCATCACAACCGGTTTCTTCAAACATTCGATCTATGTCTTTATAACTCTTTATATCTCCGCTACCTATTACGGGAACGGGCGAGCGTTTTTTTAAATCCGCTATTCTTTTCCAATCGGCTTTTCCCGAATATCCCTGTTTTCCCAAACGGGGGTGTAAAGCTATAGCGGATACTCCTCCCTCTATAAGGGCTTGAGCTATTTTCTCCATTATATCCTCTTCCAATCCAAGACGGGTTTTGGCGGTAACGGGAATACCGTAAGCTTTTAAAGCTAAGGTCGTTTCTTTTACCACCTCTTTCATTAACGAAGGGTTTTCCATGAGTTTACCCGCCGCCCCAGTTTTTAAAACTTTGGGAACCGAACAGCCGAAGTTTATATCTATCGCATCGGGTTTCAGTTTTTCCGCCACTATAACCGCCGCTTGGGCAATTTCCTCTGGATTTCTTCCAAATAGCTGAATGTGAAGGGGTCTTTCCAAAGGTGTAAAAAAGGCATACTTTTGGGGAATATCTCTGTGGATAATTCCCGGAGCACTTATAAGCTCGGTATAGGTTCTATCCGCCCCTAAAAGACGGGTAAGCCTTCGGAAGGCGGAATGGGTATAACCCGCCATTGGGGCTAAAATGACTTCACCTTTTTTGATTACCATCTTTGTAATTTAAGTCATTACAATTTTTAAGATATATACTAACTTAATTGTTTTTGGTTATTTAACCTTCTTAAGGTAAATTTAAGTATCTATGTATTCGTCAACGGAACAGGAATTTTTAAAAAAATACCTAAAAAAAATTTCCAAGATTCCCCTTCTATCCCCCGAAGAGGAAAAACAATTGGCTAAGAAAGCTAAAGAGGGAGATAAAGAAGCCTTAAAGAAACTGGTAGAGTCCAACTTGAGGTTTGTTGTTTCCGTAGCACGCCAATATACAGGTTACGGTGTGCCCCTTTCCGAACTTATTGCGGCGGGTAATTTAGGACTTTTGGAAGCGGCACGGAGGTTTGACCCCGATAAGGGGGTTAGGTTTATCTCCTATGCGGTTTGGTGGATAAGGCAAGCCATTATGCAGGCTATAGCCCAACATACGGGGGCGGTAAAACTGCCGGTAAAACACCTAAATTTGGTAAATCGAATTTCCCACGTTTACGCGGAACTCCTGAAAGAATTGGGAGAGGAACCTCCGCCCCAACTTATTGCGGAAAGGCTTAATAGAGAATTGGTAGAAAAGGAATTGGAAAAGGAATTGAACAGAAAACCTACCGAAGAAGAGATAAAAAAAGCTTTGGAGAAGAAAAAGAAAAAAGGAGAGTATATAACCCCCGAAGAGATAGCAGAGATAACCGGTCTCACACGAGAAGCTTTATCTTTAGATAAGCCGATAGGTGACGAGGAGGATACCCATTTTATAGATTTTCTCTCTTTTCATGGAACGGAAGACGTTGAGAGAAAGATTATTGAAGAAAGTCTTCGGAAAGAAATTAAAAAACTTTTGGATCAACTACCGGAAAAGGAGAGAAAAGTTATAGAACTCCGCTTTGGTCTCGGCGGTGAAGAACCCAAAACTTTAAGGGAGATAGGGGAAATTTTAGGTATCTCCCGCGAGAGAACCCGCCAATTGGAAAATAGGGCTTTAAGAAAGCTTAGACAACTGGCCATGAAACGCCACTTAAAGGAATATCTTTCCTAACTATCTGGGCCACCGCCACGGAGTAGTCCCTTTCATGGGCTAAAGAGATAATTACTTTTAAGTCCCGTTTCTTTAATTGTTCACCTTCTTTACCTAAAATAACCGCGGTAGCGGGATAACCTCTCTTACCCCTAACCTCTATCTGTTTAAATTTCAAAACTTTGCCAAAAATCTGAAAATAAGCCTTTATAACCGCCTCCTTAACAGCCCACCTTGCGGCAAGGCAAGGAACGGGGTCTCTAAAGGTGTGGCAATATGCTATTTCCCTTTCAGTGTAAATTCTTCTTAGAAATTTCTCTCCGAAGGTTTCCAAGCTTTTTTTTATCCTTGCGTTAGACACTATGTCAATTCCCAACATCGGAGCAATATTAAACTATCTATGAGGAATTTTTTGGGAGGTTTACTAGCACTGGGAGTTTTTTCTCTGCCACTGAGTGCCCAAAAGTTATGCGCTACCCATTACTACATCGTTGAACCCGTAAAGCTTTTACCGACGCTTTTAAAACACTACAAGGAATTGGAACTTTCCCCCGAACAAAGGCTAAAGATTAAAGAGGAAATTAGGTTTTTCAGGGAAAAGATGCTTTCTTTAAATAGGGCTATTGACAAGCTCACCAAAAAAGTTAGGGAAGATATGCTGCATTCGGATAACCAACTTTTAGTGGAAGGTGAAATGCGAATTTTGGCTAACCTCAAGGTGAAAAAAAGTCTCTATAACTACAGGTGTATTAGGATTTTAAAAAAAATCCTTACGGAAGAACAGTTCAAAAAACTACTAGAGCTTTCGGGATACTAAAATAAACTCGGTATGTTTAAGTTTGTATATTCAAAAAGTTGGATTTCCAAAGTTTTTTTAGCACTGCTCGCCTTTTCCTTTATTTTCGGAACCGCTATTATGTGGGGTCCCGGAGGGCTTAATTTCGGGTTTGGAAATTATGTAATAAAAGTGGAAGATATAACCGTAACCCCTAAGGAATTTATATTGGAGCTTAGCAGACTGCAGAGAATTTACGGTGAGAAAATACCGAGGGATAGACTAAAGACGGAAGCCTTGAATAACCTTTTAATCACCGCAATATTTGCCTATTTGGCGGAAAAAAACGGATTTTACGTTTCCGCCGATGAGGTTAAAGACTTTATTATTCGCCAATTTTCCGATGAAAACGGGAATTTTAACGAAAAGAAATTTAAAAGGTATCTGTATTATTTAAGATTAACCCCTAAAGAGTTTGAACAAATTGTAAAAACCACCCTTTTGGCTAATAAATATAAATCCGCGGTCT
>DTXZ01000037.1 GCA_012962155.1 Aquificales bacterium | reverse complement strand
TATAATAAATTCGTCAAAAATTTGACTTAGTTTCTCTATTAACTCTTTTGCTCCATACTTCCCTTATTTTACTTTTTCTCACTCGGCGTGTATAAAGATTACTATTAATATTTATATTATTTAATATAATGTCTTTAAAAGTTAACCAGGAATTACTATTATTCTTGACATTACGAGAGTTAAAGGAAAGATTTAGCGGAACTATTTTAGGATTTAGTTGGTATTTTATATGGGGAATAATATATATCTTCATCTACACAATTATTTTTTCCAAAATAATGAATATAAAACTTTCAAATCTTCACTATACTTACAGTTATGGCCTATATCTAGCTTTAGGTTTAATACCATGGATGATGTTTTCTTCTATATTGCTAAAAGAAGCTAGGGTTTTTTTTGAAAAGAAACACTTAATTGAAAAATTACCTATATCTCTGTATTATTACCCTTTATCAATACTATTCGCAGAGTTTACAATATTTTTAATTTATTATTTTCTATTATTTTTTATAATATACTTTTTAGGCTTGCAGATTAATTTTGTATGGATTTTATTTTCTTTGTTGGCCTCTTTATTCTTAGCATTATTCGGATTTAGTTTAGGAATTCTTATAGCGGTTTTTAGTATTTTTATAAGGGATTTGCAAGAAATTGCAATAATAATTCTTAATGTTTGGTTCTGGATTACTCCTATAGTGTATACTATGGATATAATCCCTCCGAAATTTTATTTTCTTTTCGAATTAAATCCTATATTCGCTTTTTTTGAAATTTTCCATTCATTAATAATGAAAAGCAAATTTCTAAAAATAGAGCTTGTAATTTATGATTTTATCACAGTAGTTCTAGTCTTAATAATTTCTTTAAGGCTTATCAAAAAACTGGAAAGTGAAATTAGAGATTTTCTATAAAAACTTTTACTAATGAAACCCGCTCTGGTGATAGCAGGTCTAGACCCCTCGGGTGGTGCGGGGATTTTGTTAGACACCAGGGTTTTTTCCTTTTTTAAAGTTCCCACCTCGGGGGTGATAACCGCCAATACCGTTCAAAACTCCTGTGGGGCTTTCGGATACGAAGTGACCGACGGGAAACTTTTTGCGGAGCAACTTTTGAAGCTTAAAGAAGATTTTAACTTTGGGGTTATAAAGGTTGGAATGCTGGCAAAGGGTGAGTTTTTGGAACTAGCCCTTTCAACTTTTGAAGGGGTTAATGCGGTCGTAGACCCCGTAATGTATTCAAAAAATGGAAAACCTTTAGTGGATAACCCCCTTGTATACAGAACTTTGGCAGAAAAGATTTTCTTAATAACCCCCAATTTGGAAGAGGCTAAAATTTTGACCAAAACGGTGACCGACGACCCCCTAAAATTGGGAAGGCTCTTAAAGGGATTGGGTTTTAAAAATATCCTTATAAAAGGTGGACACCTTCAAGACCCAAAAAAGGTTAGAGATTATCTCTTTACCGAAGATGGTGAGATTTTAACCTTTGAGAGGGAAAGGGTAAGTAAAACCCCGAGGGGAACCGGGTGTTTGATTTCCTCCGCGATAGCGGCTTTGTATCTAAAAACGGAGGATTTAAAGTCCGCCTTTTTTGGAGCCCAAGAATTTGTAGCCCAAGCGGTGTCTAAAGCCCTCAAATTGGGTAAATGCTATGAGATATTGACATTTTAACAATGCCACGGGCAGCGATATTTACCGAGGGGTCCGCACAGATAGGTATGGGGCATCTGACCCGCTGTTTGTCTTTCGCCCAAGCGGTTTCCTCTTTTAGGGCGGAAGTAGTATTCGTAGTGGCGGGAGACAGTTTTGCAAAAGAAGTGGTAGAAAGCTACAAATTTCCCGTTACAATTGTTGAATCTCTAAACTCCCTTAGCCAATTCCCCCAAGGGGAAATAGCCTTTGTGGACAGTTACTTGGCGGATTTGTCTTTTTACAAAAAGGTGGCACAAAGGTATGAAAAAAAGATATATATAGACGACTACTTTAGGTTGGATTATCCCGCAGGAGTAATTCTGAATTATATCCCCTCCCTCGGGATACCGGAAGACTATACAAACCGTCCCCTATTGTGGGGTGAAAAGTATCATCTGCTTAGAAAGCCCTTTTGGAATGTAGCCCCAAAGGAGATTAAAGGCGAGGTTCGGGAAGTTCTGGTAACCTTCGGCGGAGATGACATTAGGAATTTAACCCCTAAAGTTGTAAAAATCCTTTTAACACACATTAAGGGTTTAACGATCAATGTCGTTGTAGGCGGTGGGTTTAAAAATAAGGGAGAACTGCTGAAGTTGGCTCAAAGTAACCCCGATAGGATAAAACTTTGCTTTAACGTTTCCGCCGAAAAGATGAAAAGGTTAATGCTTTCCGTCGACCTGGCGGTATCGGCCGGCGGTCAAACCCTTTTTGAACTGGCGAGGGTTGGAGTTCCCACCGTAGCCATAGGCGTTGCCCAAAACCAAGAGAATAACCTCAAAGGGTTTTCAAACCTCGGTTTTTTGGAAACTCCCTTCCGGTGGAATGAGATAAATTTTGAGGAAAAACTTTTGGAGGTCTTTAATCGGCTAATGCCCTACAAAGTTAGGAAGGAAAGGTCTGTACTTGGAAGGGAGATAATAGACGGAAAGGGAGCTTTAAGGGTTGCCCAATTTTTAATCCAAGGGGGTTAAACGTTGGGCTTATCCACCCTCGGGGGTGGCGTTTTAAGTTCTAAAACATCGCGGGAAGAGACCTTTACAACGGTGTGAACATTCCCCCTCGGGTGGAAGTCCGCTATAACCTCTAAAAACCGGGGTTTTAAAAATTCCCACAGTTGGGAATATATCTCGTTGGTAACCGCTTCGTGGGATATGTATTTATCCCTGTATCGGTTGAGCCACAGTTTGAGGCTTTTTAACTCAACAATCCATTTATCGGGGATGTATTTGATATAAATTTTTGCGAAGTCGGGGTAGCCCGAGCGGGGACACTTACAGGTAAATTCGGGAAAGAAAATTTCTATTAGATAGTCCCTTTCGGGGTTGGGATTGGACCACCTTTCCAGTTTTGCCTGCCCTATTTCCAACTCTCCGTATTTTTTTTCGCTCATATTTTTTTTACTATCGGCATCCTCCAATCTTTGTCAAAGGAAGTTTTTGTAACTTTAATACCCAAAGGCGCCTGTTTCCTCTTGTACTCGGCGACCGAAACCATCCTTATAACCCTTTCCACCGTTTGAGGTTCAAATCCCCTTTGGACGATTTCTTCTTTGGACAACCCCTCCTCAATATAGAGCATTAGAATTTGGTCTAAATCCTCATAGGGTGGAAGGCTGTCTTGGTCCCTTTGGTTGGGACGCAGTTCTGCGGAAGGGGCTTTCATTAGAACACTGTGCGGAATGACCTCTTTTCCCTTTATTCGATTATACCAACGGGCTAAGCGGTAAACCCATGTTTTATACAAATCCTTTATCGGTGCGAAACCGCCCGCCATATCGCCGTAAATGGTGGTGTAACCGACCGCACACTCGCTTTTGTTGGAGGTGGAAAGAACTATATACCCCTCTTTGTTGGAAAGATAAAAGAGAATATTCGCCCTTAGGCGTGCCTGAATGTTTTCGTCAGCCGTATCGAATTTCCAATTTTTAAACAGTCTTTGGAAAAGCGATTCAAACCTTTCAAAGAGGGGTTCTATCTCTATAACCCTAAACTCTATCCCCAAGTTTTGGGCCAATTTTTTTGCGTCTTGAAAGCTCCGGTTGGAGTTAAAAACGGTTGGCATATAAACGCCCAAAACGTTTTCCCTTCCCAAAGCCTCGGCTGCCAAAACCGCCACCAAAGAGCTATCTATTCCCCCCGAAAGACCGATAACGGCCCTTTTAAACCCCTGTTTGTAGAAGTAATCCCTAATTCCGACCACCAAGGCTTTAAATAGTTCCTCCTCCACCGTGGGAGGTTTGTAATTTTCCTCTTCCACTTCCGCCGTTTGGTAAAGCTCCCTTTCCACTCCAACGGTTTTAACCTCCGATAGAACCCTTTCATAAAGGGCGGCCTCCTTAACCCGTTGGTCCCTAAGCCTATTTTTTGTAACGGCGGAAGTGTCTATATCGGCTATTAGGAGTTCCTCCTCGAAGGGTTTCGCCAATTTAACAACCTTACCTTGGGGAGAAATAACAAAACTTCTTCCGTCAAAGACTAGGCTATCTTGTCCACCCACGAGGTTTACATAGGCGGTGTAGTAAAGACCATCGGTTGAACGGGCAGTTACAAACTTCAACTTCTTTTCAAATTTTCCCACCTCGTAAGGGGAGGCGTTTATTACCACTAATAAATCTATTCCCAAAAGGGAGTATTCCCTCGCCAGAGAAGGGTGCCAAACATCCTCGCATATGAGAAAACCCACTTTGTCGGGTTTCTTTCCTATCTCCAAAAGGAGGAGATGGTTTCCACTTCTGAAGTAGCGGTATTCGTCAAATACCCCGTAGTTTGGTAAAAACCTCTTGTAATACTCCCCCAAAAGTTTCCCTTTGTAAATTACCCCTAAGGTGTTGTATAGAAACCCCTCCGCCGAGAGTTTGGGGTAACCCAAAACTACCACCGTATCCACCTTTTGGGTGTGGGAGATTATCTCCTCCAGGGATTTTTGGCTTTCCTTTAAAAAGGCTTCCCTAAGGAGCAGATCTTCGGGAAAGTAACCGCAAAGGGAGAGTTCGGGAAATATTACCAAGTCCGCCCCGTGGGTGCGCCCCTTTTCAATGTATTCCTTTATCAGTTTCCTATTTCCCGCGAAGTCTCCCACCGTGGGGTTAATTTGAGCCAAGGCAAGGCGCATTTAAGGTTAATGTTAGCTAAACCTTTAGCCGGTATTTTTCCACAAAATCTTCCAAAGTTTTTAAAGCCCTTTTAGCCAAAAGTTCCTTTCGCAGTTTCCTGTTTTTTACCCTCCTTTCCAGAGGGGGTAGTAACCCGAAAACGGGGTTCATCGGTTGAAGTTCACCCTCTTTGGAAGTTATATAGTCCAGCAAAGCTCCAATCATTGTCTCCTTTGGAAAAACCAAAGGTTCTTCACCCATCAAAAGCCTTCCCGCAGTTATGCCCGCCACTATCCCCGTAGATGCGGAGGCTACGTATCCCTCAACACCGGTAATTTGACCCGCAAAGAGGAGGTTGGGATATTTCCTACTTTGGAGGGTTGGTTTTAAAAGTTTATTACTCTGGAGGAAAGTATTTCTATGCACCGAACCGAGGCGGACAAATTTGGCATTTCTCAAGCAGGGAATAAGTCTAAAAACCCTCTTCTGTTCGGGATAGATGAGTTTGGTTTGGAATCCCACCAGCGATAGCAAGGTACCTTCCTTATTTTCCTTTCTAAGTTGGACCACCGCGTAAGGTTCTTTTCCCGTTTTGGGGTCTATTAGACCAACCGGTTTCATGGGGCCAAAACGCAAGGTATCCTTTCCCCTTTCCGCCATAACTTCTATTGGCATACAGCCTTCAAAGTAACAAGCCTTTTCAAACTCTTTGGGTTTAACCTTTTGGGCCTTAAGTAGTTCCTCTATGAATCTTTCATACTCCTCTTCGGTGAGAGGGCAATTAAAGTAATCGTTACCCCCTTTGTTGTAGCGACTACCCCACCAACCTTTGGAAAAATCTACACTTTCCGCATCAACTATGGGGGCTATGGCATCGTAAAAGAATAGGTATTCCTCCCCCAGTTTTTCCTTTATATCTTGAGCCAAGGAGTCGGAGGTTAAAGGTCCACTGGCAACCACCACAACCTCGTAATCCTCCAAGGGAAGTTTTTTAACCTCATCCCTAATGAGATTTATATTTGGGTTTTCTTCCAATTTGGCGGTTATGTATTGACTGAAAAGGTTTCGGTCTACCGCCAAGGCTCCGCCGGCGGGAACCTCCGAGAGTTTTGCCGCTTCCAAAACTAAAGACCCCAACTTTTCCATTTCCGCCTTTAAAAGCCCGCTACCGGTGGTTATCTCTTTCCCTCCCAAGGAGTTGGAGCAAACCAGTTCCGCCAGCTTATCCGTTTTGTGGGCGGGGGTTTGCCTTTTGGGTCTCATCTCGTAAAGGTCCACTTTAAAACCCTCTTTGGCCAATCTATTTGCGGTCTCTACCCCTGCTAAACCTCCGCCGATTACCGCTACCTTTGCCTTAGCCATTGTTTAAGCTTTAAGTCTAAGCTTTTCCTTAGCCTTTACCAGATGTTAAAGGAAGACTAGAAATATTAAAAATCCATGCAAAAAATAAACCTTTAGCTCCGGATGTAGATTTGGAAGTAATAGCCAAATCTACTCCCGGTTTTTCTGGAGCTGACTTAGAAAATTTACTTAACGAAGCTGCTTTGATAGCAGCTAAGAAAAACAAAGATAAGATAGATATGGAAGATCTAGAGGAAGCAAAAGATAAAATTATCATGGGGGTTGCTAGAAAATCTTTAGCTCTTTCTGAAAGAGAAAAAATTACTACAGCTTATCATGAAGCTGGACACGCTTTAGTAGGTTGGATGCTTCCTAATGCAGATAAAGTTCATAAAGTAACAATTATTCCAAGAGGGAAAGCTTTAGGAGTTACTCAACAACTTCCTAAAGAAGATATGTATACTTATACTTTAGATTACCTTATGGATAGATTAGCCGTATTATTTGGAGGAAGAGTAGCTGAGGAGATTGAAGGAAAGAAATCGGAAGAGTTTATAGAAAATCTTCTCGAAAGAGAAGGAAAGGAAAATCTCGCAGAGATAAGGGCACAAATGGGAGAAGTTACATGGGCTAAGGTGGGAATACCGTACTCCCGGATCAGAGCAGCGGCGGTTTCGTCCTGGGTGCTCAAGGGGTTGCTGGCGCAC
>DTXZ01000036.1 GCA_012962155.1 Aquificales bacterium | reverse complement strand
TTGGAATTAAGTGGCTGGAGAAATTTCATTTGTTTGCTTGTTTACCTCTCTGCTTTGGGGGTTGCTTCCTTTGTTCTACCTTAATTTCTCACTCGGCGTGTATATAATTACATATTATTTTTTTTGTCTAAAATACTATTAAGCCTTCAACACTTTCCCCTTCTCTTTCACAAACTTAAGCAACCTCCTGTAAACCTCATTGGAAGCCAAAGTTTGAACGTCCCCCACGATAATTAGTTTTCTTTTTGCCCTTGTAAGGGCGACGTTTAACCTTCTCAAATCCTCCAAAAAGCCTATTTCCTCTTGAGGATTACTCCTTACGAGGGAGATAATTATTACCTCTTTTTCCCTACCTTGGAAGCCATCAACGGTTTTAACCTCCACATCGGGAATAAGTTGTTTTAAATAATCCTCGTGGTCTTTGTAGGGTGTAATAACCCCTATATCCGCGGGGGGAACCCCCATTTTCTTTAACTCCTCTACAAGCGTCTTGACAAATTCGGCCTCCTTGGGGTTGTATTTAGAAAAACTACCCCTGCGGGTTTTTTCTTTAAACTTGCCTTGGGTGTCTATAAAAACTATGGGGGTATCGTCCAATGCGGGGTTTTCACTTTTTTTCTCGGTTATATCGGAAAGTCTTATGTTTTTAACACTTTCGTGGGAGATAAGCTCACCGTTATAAAACTCCTTTGAGGGGAATTCCTTTATAAGTTCGTTCATTCGGTATTGAATGCGGAGCATATAACTGGCTTGGGGGTATAGGTCTATAAACCTTTCAAACATGGTATAGGAAAGGTCTTTTGCATCGGGGTGTAAAACGGTAGGAGGAAGCTGTTTGTGGTCGCCCGCCATTATAACCTTCTTGGCTTTTATTAGGGGTATTAGGGCGGAAGGTTCGGTGGATTGGCTGGCTTCATCCAAAACCAAAACTTCAAAGGTTTTATTTTGTAAAAATTCACCCCCCGCGGTGGAGTTGGTGGCTAAAACTACCTCGGAAGAAGCAATAATTTTGTCCACAATTTGGTTTTCTATCTTTTTCTTTTCTTCCAAAAGCTTTCTTATTTCGTTTTGAAGTTCAATCCACTTAGCCATTGATTTTATTTTGGAAAGTTTTATACCGCGGGTTTTCCTGTTTTGCCTTGCCAGTTCCAATATCTGTTTATCCGAAAGTCCCCGCCTCCATTGGGGGGTGGGTTTTAAGTAATTGGCCTGATCCTTCTTAATTTGATATATTTTTTTCTCTATTTCCTCTATTTTTTTATAATTTTCGTGGCTTTGAACTAGGTAATCCAAAGAGTGTTCAATTAATTCTTTAGAAACCCTTGCGGGGTGGCCTATTCTGACCACTTTTATTTCCCTCTTTATTAACCTCTCCATAAGGTTGTCCACCGCCGTATTGCTATCCGCGGTTGCCAAAACTTTTACCTTTTTTACCTTAACCAGTTGCTCAATAACCTCAACCAAGGTGGTAGTTTTGCCCGTTCCGGGAGGTCCGTGTATCAAAAAGAGGGGGAAACTTCCCAACGCCCTCCTTACCGCAGTCAATTGATATTCGTTTAAATTCCCGTTAAAGGGTTTTATTTCTTCCTCTTTTACCTCTATAGGTGCATCTTTCTTTCCGAGAATTACCTCTTCCGGAAATTCGCTTTTACCTTCCTCAAAAAGCTCCAAGGCCTGTTTCATTCGCTTGAAAGTTATGTCATTAACGAAGAGGTCTATCCTCCAGTAACCCCTGTTTAGGTCGGGGGGAGGGTCGCCAAAGGCGATGTCTAAATATTTTTTCCCTTTTTCGTAAACCGTTCCCTCTACACCCTCCTTAAGGGGATTGGTTCGGCTGACTAAAACCACATCTCCCACCTTTATCTGATGATTTTCGGGCATATCCTCCCGCCCGAAGCGGTAAACCTTATAACCTCCAACGATAGTTCCCCTAAAGGTAGCCTTTAAACCTAAAATGGCTCTACCCCTCTTTTCCCTCTCTTTGCCTGTAAGGATTTGTATCTCCCTTATATGGAATTGTTTTTCCGCCTCTCTTTCCAGCTCTATTAGTTTTTTAAAATGCAGGGCATACTCTTTACGGGTTTTGTAGGTTTTTTTAGCCATAGGGGGATTAAATTTATGTAACTATGTGCGTATTTTGCAAAATAGTAAATAAAGAGATACCCGCGAAGGTTGTTTACGAAGATGACCTCATAATGGCTTTTCACGACATAAACCCCCAAAGGAAGGTTCACGTCCTCGTAATCCCCAAAAAGCACATTCCTTCGGTAAACGATATAACTCCCGAGGATAAGAAAATTCTTGGACATCTGTGGGTAAAAATCCCCGAAATAGTAAAAATTTTGGGAATTGATAGAGATGGATACAGGATTATAGTTAATACAGGAAAAGACGGTGGGCAGGAAATATACCATATTCACTACCACATACTCGGCGGACAACCGGTAGGACCTATGGTTTGTAAATAACAACGTAGTTTAATCTCTAAAGCTTCTCTCTCTTTCTTTTCTCAATTTTCTTCCCAATTTTCTTAGAAACTAAGGATATCCGCTTTTTGGTAAAGGTAATATAAAAGTTAATTTAACCCTGCACGGAGGTTGGATGGGAAAATGGAAAAGCACATACAAACCATAAGTATTCACGGCGCAAAAGACAATTACGAGCCTATAAAGTCCCTACATCCGCCCATTTACCAAACGGTTTCGTTTGAACAAAGGGGTAAATCGGTAATAACCCATAGGGAAACCGAAC
Source organism: Aquificales bacterium (assembly GCA_012962155.1). Classification (GTDB taxonomy): domain Bacteria; phylum Aquificota; class Aquificia; order Aquificales; family QOAS01; genus QOAS01. The sequence goes on along the minus strand of DTXZ01000036.1, from coordinate 1,364 downwards.
TCAAATACTCCCGGGAGGAAAACCCCACCGTTATGCTCCTTGAGAAAAAGCTCGCCCTTTTGGAAGAAGGGGAGGACGCCCTCTGTTTTGCCAGCGGAATGTCCGCAATTGCGACTACATTCGTTCACTTCCTCTCCAAAGGTGATAAAGTCCTAATGCCCTACGAGAGTTACGGAACAACCCAAAAATTGGTAAAACGTTTGGCGGCAAAATTCGGTATAGAACCCATTTTGGTTTTTCCCGATACCGAGGAAATCCTAAAAAGGTTGGACAAGGATATAAAAGTCCTATTTTTGGAAACCATTACCAACCCCACCCTAAAGGTGTTTGATATTCCCAAAATAGCGGACGCGTGCAAAGAGACGGAAACGGTATTTATAGTGGACAACACGTTTGCCACTCCCGTTTTATATAAACCTCTAAGGGAGGGGGCAAAAGTTGTAATCCACAGTCTTACCAAATATATGGTGGGACACGCGGACGCGGTCGGTGGAGCGGTTATAACCGATTTGGAAACCACCAAAGAGCTTTGGGATTGGCGAAACAACTTCGGTGGGATATTGGCACCCTTTGAAGCCTATCTTATTGATAGGGGACTTAAAACCCTTGAACTCCGAATGAGGCGGCACTGCGAAAACGCCCTAAAAGTGGCCCGGTTTCTCAAAAACCACCCGAAGGTTGAGGAAGTTTTATACCCCTCCCTGCCCGAAAGTCCTTACCACGACCTTGCGAAGAAGCTGTTTAAAGACTACTGCGCGGGTGGAGTGCTTTCGTTTAAGATAAAAGGCGGTAGGGAGGAGGCTATAAAGTTCCTTCAAAATCTGAGGATGATATTTACCTCTCCCTCCTTTGGGGCACCCGAAACCATAGCCAGTTACCCCGTAATAAGTGCCGCCAAACAAATTCCCCCCGAAATAAGGGAGAAAATAGGTATTACCGAAAATCTAATTAGGTTGGCGGTGGGATTGGAAAACGCGGAGGATATTATCCAAGATTTGGAACAGGCTTTGGATAGGGCTTTTAAATAGAAAGTTTCTATTTTTTTTCCACCTTTTGGGTTACCTCTTTAAGCTCTTTGACAAACCTATCCAAAAGTTGGGGATGGCTTTTTAGCACCTTATAAAGGGGATACATAAACAGTTTGGTAAATTTGTCCAAAATCTCTTTTGATGCGATTTAGTCTTATATGTGCAAAACTTCCGATAAAAAACATACCAATAACCATTATAAAAAACAGTAGGCTAGTTTTTCTAGTTATTGTCATATTGTTTATACTGCCCATAAAATCTTTAAATGGCTTTTTAATCTTTTTCATTTATCTCCCAAAAGATACCATCATTATAGTATGTCAAATAGACATTATT
>DTXZ01000035.1 GCA_012962155.1 Aquificales bacterium | reverse complement strand
TGTTTGGTTCACTCTTGGCAGTCTTATTTTCAACGTCTCCCTTATCATCGAGTTTTACAAGTTTATTTTTATAACCTTTATACTCAATAAGAATAGGATAATCATTACCTTTTTTATCTCTTAAAAATAATTTTGCATCAGGTCTATTTCCACCATTACCCCCAGCTTTAGAATAGTAAGCAGTGAGTGCCTTCTCTATTTCAGTATTTACACTCTCTTGTTCAAGTTTATAATCTAATTTATAAGATTTCATCCACCCATTAGCTAAATCGGCGATATTTGGTTCTATTGACTGTGCCATTTGTTTTCTCTTTTTTAAGTTTTATAGTAAAAATTTTAACTTTACATTCGCATCAAATCTGTAGAGAAGTTTTATTATTTTTAGCAACTTTTGGATTTCCCACCTGCTAAGCCACCCTTCAAATTGTACAACTTGAAACGGATAGTAAAGTCCCAACTCTTTGGAGAAACTTTTTAAACTCTCCCCCTTCTTTACCCGTTCCTTCGCAATAAGGAGTTTATTAACCGTAGATAGTATTAAACCTTCCAACTTTAAAGCGGTTAATGTCCGTTCATAAGAGGTTAATCCCTCCATAAGGGAGGACAGAATTTTTAAAGATTGGGATAAATCCCCCGAAAAGAAAGCATTTTGAAAGTCAAAAACGGTGTATTTACCGCTTCCTTCGGAAAGTTCCTTAATCTCCTCTAGGGTTATCTCCCTTTTTCCAACGGCGTAGGTTAGTATTTTTTCCAGCTCATTTTTAAGTTGAACCAAGTCGGGAAAACTTTCTAAAAGGTAATTTACCGCCTCTTCTGAAATTTTAATCCCCGCGGAAGCAAATTTTTTTCTAATAATGGAAGAAATTTGAGCCCTATTTAAACTCTTGGCGGTAAAAACTATTTGTGAAACCTCTAATAAACTCTTGTAGGGGTCACTCCGTAGCTCCGCCTCTTTTAAGTCTTTTGTTATGGAAAAGACAACTATATTGGTTACCTTGTTTGAGAGTAACTTTTTTAGTTTCTCCTTCTGCTTTTTCCTCAGTTTGTTTAAAAACTTTTCCGCCTGCCAAATGATGTATAGCGAGCTTTTTCCTCCCGAAAAAAGGGAACGCTCCCCGAAAAGTTTTATTAAATCTTCCAATTCTATTTCTTCCCCGTAGTAAAGTTGGTAACCTCCAAACTGTTCTTTTAATTTTTTAAAAAGGTTTTTATGAAGCAATTCCTCCGAGCCATAAACGGTAATTATTCCTTTCTTTATTTGTATTTTCCCCTTCAGGGCTTTGGTTACCGATACTTCCTTTCCCATTGGGGGTCCTCCATGAAGATTTGGGCAACTTTTTTAGTTATTAAGAACGCACCTTCCTCCTTTGTGGAAGTTTTTATTTCTTCCTTTCTCCCATCCTTTGTCAAAAGGATACCCTCGTAGCGGTCTTTTCCCATAACCTCCGCGGGGTTTACAACTATTGCGTCTAAATTCTTCCTTTTTAGTTTCTGAAGGGCATTTTCTATTAAGTTTTCCGTTTCTACGGCAAACCCCACCAATAGTTGGTTGTCTTTTCTTTTTCCCAACTCCTTGAGAATATCGGGTGTAGGATCTAGTTCCACCTTAAGGGTTTGCTCCTTTTTCTTCAGTTTCCCCCTAAAGGTTTCTTTAAATCGGTAGTCGGTCACCGCGGCATTCATAAATACCGCATCAACCGAAGGAAAAAGTTCTAAACAAAGCTTTAAGAGTTCCTCGCTTGTGTCTACCGTAAACTTGCGAAACCAATGGGGTATATCTACCTTAATATCGCCCGCAACCAATATAGGTTCCCCACCTTGGTAAAAGATGGCCTTAGCCAAGGCCAACCCCATTTTTCCGCTGGAGCTATTAGATATAAACCTTACGGGGTCTAAATACTCTTTTGTCGACCCCAACGTTATTAGTACTGTCTTTCCTTTCCACCTTTGGGGAGTCAGAGCTTTTACCAGGTAATCCCTTATTAGATTTACATTTGCCAACTTCCCCTCGCCGACATCCCCGCATGCCAATAGTCCTTCATCGGAAGGAATTATTTCCACTCCAGCCTTTTTTAACCTTTTGAGATTTTCGCAGATAATACTATCGGAAAGCATTACGCTATTGGCGGCGGGAGCTATCAGTTTGGGTTTGTGGCAGGCAAACCAAGTGGCGGTTAGCAAATTGTCCGCTATCCCACAGGCTAACTTTGAAATGGTATTGACGGTTGCGGGCGCAATTAAAAATGCATCGCACCACTTGGCCAAGTCTATGTGAATTAAAGGTCGACGGTAATTCCAATCCCAATAAGATTCCTTTCCGCTTAAGGTTGATAAAACGGTTGGAGATACAAAATTTAGCGCGGAGGGAGTTAAAACCGTTTTTACCTCCGCCCCTTCTTTGATTAAAAGCCTAATAAGTTCGTATACTTTGTAGGAAGCTATTCCACCCGTTATTCCTATGAGTATTCTCTTTCCTTTTAAGAACATCCTTGGTTCTCCCTAAAGCTAAAAATCAACCGTTTCGGATAAAATAATAGACCTCAAACCTTTAGGGAGGTAGAAAATGGCAGATATAGAACAAAGAGTTAGAGAAATTATAGCAGACCAATTGGGTGAACCTATAGAAAACATTACCCCCGAAAAGGATTTCGTTCAAGATCTGGGAGCCGACTCTTTGGACGTGGTAGAGCTTGTAATGGCTCTTGAAGAGGAATTTGGTATTGAAATCCCCGAAGAGGATGCGGAAAAAATAAAAACCGTTGGGGATGCCATTAATTACATCAAAGAAAAAGTAGGTCAAAGTTAATTATCCCCTTCTTCTTTAAAAGTTATAATTTTCTCTATTTTCCGCTATCTTTCTTTCTTCAAAAACCTTAAGAGGTCGGTTTTATGGGAAACAAAAAACGTAGGGTTGTAGTTACCGGTTTGGGAGCGGTAACCCCTATAGGTAACGATGTTAAAACTTTTTGGAATAATCTTATAAACGGCGTTTCCGGCATAGATAAAATAAAAATTAATTTTAATGCCGATGAATACCCCGACTTAAACGTAAAGATAGCGGGGGAAGTTAAAGATTTTAATTCTTTACTCTACTTCGATAAAAAGGAAGCCAAAAGGGTAAGCAGATACATTCAATTTGGAGTTGCAGCGGCGGTGCAGGCTATAACCGATAGCGGGTTGGACAAGGCCGATATAGACAAAACCCGCGTAGGGGTAATTATAGGTAGCGGCATAGGGGGACTGAAAGACATTGAGGACCAATACGAGGTTCTGAAGAAAAGGGGACCCCGAAGGGTTTCACCCTTTTTTATCCCCTACGGAATTTCCAATATGATTGCGGGATTAACCGCCATAAGGTTTGGATTTAAAGGTCTAAACTACTGCGTAGTTTCCGCCTGTGCCACCGGAACCCACTCCATAGGAGACGCCTTCAAACTAATTCAGGAAGGTATGATAGACGTCGCCATTGCGGGTGGGGCGGAGGCGGCTATAACTCCCTTAGGAGTTGCCGGTTTTGCGGTAATGAAGGCACTTTCTACCAGAAACGATGAACCCCAAAAGGCATCCCGCCCCTTTGATGCCAAACGGGACGGTTTCGTAATGGGAGAAGGGGCGGGAATTTTGATATTGGAAGAGCTACAGCATGCCCTCAAAAGGGGAGCGCCCATTTATGCAGAATTGGTAGGTTACGGGGCCACCGACGATGCCTACCACATAACCGCTCCCGATGAAAGTGCCGAAGGTCCAGCCGCCTGCATGAAAATGGCTTTGGAAGATGCGGGAATTTACCCCCAAGAGGTGGATTACATAAATGCCCACGGAACTTCGACACCTTTAAACGACAAAACGGAAACCAAAGCTATAAAGAAAGTTTTTGGTCAGCACGCCTATAAACTCAAAATATCTTCCAACAAGTCTATGATAGGACATCTTCTAGGTGCGGCGGGAGGTGTGGAAGCTGTTGCCACCGTTCTTACCCTACAAGAGGGTATTATTCCCCCCACTGTAAACTACGAATACCCCGACCCCGAATGTGACCTTGACTACACCCCCAACAAAGCGGTTAAAAAAGAGGTTAAATACGCCCTCAAAAACTCCTTTGGTTTCGGTGGAACCAATGCTTCGCTTGTGTTCAAAAGGTGGGCTGGAGAAGCCCCGTAACTACACTTCCAAAAAGTTTTCCTTTAAAAAATTCTCCCATGCGGCTTTCTCTTTTTTATCTACCCTTTCAAGGATCTCTTTTACCGACTTCTTTCCATTGACGTTTACCGGTAAAACCCTTCCGAAACCCTTTCCGTAAAAATTTCCAAAGTCGTAAACCGCACCTATAACGGTCAATTTTCCCCTTTCAATCCTATCGCGGTAGCGTCTCACCGCTAAATCAACCTGATAGTGGACATTTTCCAAAACCGCCCTTTCCACCTGCAGTTCAAAATTTTCTCTATTATCCTCAAGGGTTCTTCTTATGGGAATACATAATCCGTTTAACTCTCCGATTACGGCGGTATTTTCTTCCGAGTAATCTCCCAATGCGGCGGTTACGGCTCCACACCTCACGTGTCCCAAAATAATCAGTAACGGCGTTTGTAGATGTATTATCCCGTAATCTACCGACCCGAGGTTATTTATCAATTGGTTTCCTATATTTCTCACGCAAAAGATCGCATTGGTGGGGTCTATTCCAAAAATTTCACTCTGAACGCGGGAATCGGAGCAGGTTAATAGGGTAATGTAAGGCGTTTGTTTTGTTAAAAATTTTTTGAAAAAGTGGGAATCCTTTTTTTGGCTATACCTCTTTTGCCCGGAAAATAGGGAGGTTAAGATTTCAAGGAACTTCCCCATAGGGGGAAGTTTGAACTATTTCTCCCTTAAAATGCAAGAGGACTTATATTAATTCGGCGTGACACCCTAGAAAGGTCAATTTTTTATCCATATCCTCGTAACCCCTTAAAAGGTGGTAAATTTCGCTTATCTCCGTTTGCCCCTCCGCTATAAGTCCCGCAATAACCAATGAGGCGGATGCCCTCAAATCGGTAGCCTTAACGGGTGCCCCTACGAGTTTTTTTACCCCTTCTATTACCGCGGTGTTTCCTTTAATTTTTATATTTGCACCCATACGAACAAGTTCTAAGGCGTGTTGAAAGCGGTTTTCAAAAATCTTTTCAACTATTACGGAACTTCCCCTTGCCACCGAAAGCATAGCCATAAATTGCGCCTGCATATCGGTGGGAAAACCGGGATAGGGAGCGGTTTCAATAAACAAACCTTTAGGGGGTAAGGACCTAAAAACTTCAACCTCCGTAGGTGTAAGTATTTTTAGAGTTACACCAGCCTCCTCCAGCTTTTCCAATAAAACCCCGAGGTGGTCGGTATTCAATCCAGAAACCTTTAGGGGATTTCCCAAAAGTGAACCCAAAACCAAAAAGGTTCCCGCCTCTATTCGGTCCGGTATTACTCTATGGGTTAACCTCCGTTTTAATCCCCCCTTTGGGGGAACGGAAATCTTTAGAGTCCTCCCGTGGGTTAGGATTTTTATACCCAACTTACGCAAAAAGTCTAGGAGGTCAAAAACCTCCGGTTCCAAGGCGACATTTTCCAAAGTGAATTCTCCTTCCAGACCCGCCAAGGTCAAAAGGGCGTTTTCCGTTCCCGTAACGGTTACCACATCAAAGACGAAATTGGAATTTTTAACCTCCTTGGGAAGGGAGGCGTTTATGTAACCTCCTTTAAGGGTTAGGTTTGCCCCTAAATGGCTTAAAAACTTAAGGTGTTGGTCTATCGGTCTTGCACCGATGGCGCAACCGCCGGGATGGGAAATTACCGCTTTTCCCCCGGCCCCCAAAAGCCCACCCAGAAACAAAATAGAACCCCTAAAGCGGGAAGAAAGTTCATACGGAACCTTAATCCGTTTTATCTCTCCGTAAATCCTAACCCTTTTTAGGGTTGGGTTTAGCTCTATATCCTTTCCGAGGATTTTTAAAATCTTCAGGGCATAAAGGGTGTCAAGCAAAAGGGGAAAGTTTTCCAAAATAAGTTCCTCCACCAGAAGGGCGGATGCCAAGAGGGGAAGGGCGGAATTTTTGGAACCCGAAACGGTGACCTCTCCTTTTACTTCAGCACAAGGTTTTACCACCATTTTGGAAAATTTCTTATGGTTTTCTATTAGCTCTTCCAAAAGTTCCACCTTTAGAAATTTTAACCTCAAAAAGGGCAGTAAAACAAAGATTGTGTGGATGTTATTTATCCACAAAAAGTAGAATTTTTATCCACATAGGTTTGGCTTACTCTATCAAGAATTTCCGCAATTTTGAGACTTAGTATCTCCACACAAGGTATTTTTGTGTGGATAAAAATCGCAAATCCTTGGGAGAGTAAGCTCGGAACATCTCAAGTGATATTAGTTTGTCAAGTTATTTCGTTGTTGTCAAGTTTAAAATGTGGATAAATTTCTATTTACTGCAATAAGCATTTCACGAAACTGGACATTTATTTATCCACAAAAGTAAAATTTGTGTGGATAACGGCAAACCTTTGTCGCAGTAAGGCAAAACAAAACTTGACATTCCGCTTATTATTAATAAAAAAATAAGTTTTTTTTTTATTTTTTATCTAGACATAAATAGCTAGCTATTAATTAGACTAGCTTATATTTTTTTAAATAATTATTATTTATAAGCTTGTATTTTACAAATTCTGATTGTTGTATCTGAAACCCTTGGGAGAGTAAGCTCAAAACAACGCAGAAATTGAGATTTTCGCAAAAGATATTTGTGTGGATAAAGAGGTTTAATTTGACATTCGCATAAGCCGAATTCTCTAAGACGAAAGCTTAATCCACAAAGTTTATCCACAAAAGTAAAATTTGTGTGGATAAACCGAGGATTCTTAAAACCCGCTTTAAATTATACAATTCTTGTCTAATAATTATTTGTATTTTATGTCAAGCAAATAATTATAGGTATTTAATGTCAAGACAATTGATATTGATTCTCAAAAAGACGCAGTTTATCCACAAAAATTATGATTGTGTGGATATTTTACGTAGAACTTTTTGTGAAAGCTTACTGTATCAAGGGTTTCGGGTTGTGGATAAAATTCCAGAGCGGTGTGGATAAAGATTTTCTATCAAAAATTAATTGATAAAGTTTTTGAGTCTTAGGCGGTAAAATTGTTAAAAACCTATAGGAGGTTTGCGGTGGAGCGAGAATTGGCGTTTTTTGAAGGGAAAATAGTTCCCATAGAAGAGGCAAAAATAAGTATAAAAACCAACTCTTTCCACTACGGAACGGCGGTCTTTGAGGGGATTAGGGCATATTGGAACCGGGAGGAAGGGCAACTTTACATTTTGGCGGGGTACCAACATTACGAGAGGCTTTTAAAAAATGCCCAAGCTATGTTTATGGAACTTTCCTATACACCAAACCAATTGGTGGAAATCACCCGTGAACTGCTCAAAGAGAGCGGCGTAAAGGAAGATATCTATATCCGCCCTATAGTATACTTCAAGGATTTGAAACTAACGCCGAAATTGATCGGTTACACCCCAGAAATAACCATTTACCTCTACCCGTTTGGGGCATATCTTGACCCCAAAAAGGGTATAAGGGCGAAGGTTTCCTCGTGGATTAGAAACGACGATAATTCAATCCCCGCGAGATACAAAATTGCGGGGGCTTACGTAAATAGTGCATTGGCAAAAACCGAAGCCCTTTTGGGGGGATACGACGAAGCTATAATGCTCAACGCCAATGGTTTCGTTGCGGAAGGTAGCGGTGAAAATATCTTTCTTGTGAGAAACGGTGTTGTTTATACACCTTCGGTTAGCGAACACATTTTGGAAGGTATAACGAGGGCTTTGGTTATCCGTATTTTAAAGGAGGACTTGGGCATAGAGGTGATAGAGAGGCCCATATCCCGTAGCGAGCTTTACATAGCGGATGAAATTTTTATGACGGGAACAGCGGCGGAGGTTACACCCATTGTTGAGGTAGATAACAGAAAAATAGGCGAGGGAAAAGTTGGAGAAATAACAAGGAAAGTTCAAGAAGTGTTTTTTAGCGCTGTAAGGGGTAAATTGGAAAAATACAGGAACCTTCTTACGCCGGTATATTGATGAGAAGGGATATTAACTTCGTTTTGGAATTAACCCGCTTTATATCTTCTGCGGAGAGGTTTCCCTCCGGTTCCCACCATCTGTCGGTTAGAAATTTCCTAAAGGAAACCCTTAGGGGGGTGGGGGGATTTAAAAACCAAACTTTTGAGGCAATTCTTTTGAAACCGATTGGGGGGTATGTAGAAGTAGGACTCAACCGCTTTAGCGCCATTCCCTACACCAACTCTCCTTCCAAGGTGGTCGGGGGAATTTTAACCGATAGCGGTTACGGTTTGGAACGGGAACTAAGGGGTAAAAACTTAAAAGGAAAGATAGCCTTGGTAAGAGAGGGAAAATTACCTTTTAGAGAAAAGGAGAAACTCTTACACCGCAAAGGGGCTTTAGGAATTGTAGTTTTCCGCTCTGATGTAGACGAGATTTACAGCGGTATCTCCGCGGGACTTTTGCCTACGGTTTCGGTTAAACCTTCCGATGCAAGGCTTTTATCGGAAGGCTCTCAAGTTGTTATAAAGAGCGAAACTAAAGAGGTTAAAGTAAAAGGGGAAAATATCTGGCTGGAAAGGGGTGTAGGGCAAAAGGTTTTAACCCTTATTGCCCATTACGATACAAAACCCTTTACCCCAGGAGCTATAGACAACGCCCTTTCGGTAGCCCTTCTTCTGTGGCTGACTATAAATTTTGAAGCCCCAAAGGGTTATAGACTCAGAATTCTCTTTACCGATTTGGAGGAATACGGCCTTTTGGGGGCAACCCACTTTGTTGAAAATTTGCCTACGTGGGAAATAATAGACACCGTAGCCATTAGCGTGGATACCGTCGGTTGGAGAACCCCCGCAATTTTGTTAAGGGACGGAGAAGGTTTTTGCAGTAGGTCTTTAATTAGCGAATGTTGGGAAGTGGCAAACAGATTGGGTTTAAAGATAGCCTTTACCGAGGGTAGAAGTGGACGTTCCGACCATATTCCCTTTCGCAGGAAGGGGGCGAGAAACCTATTTTTGGCCTCCAATCCCTTTCCCTACCGCCATACCCCCTTGGATAAATTTGAAATAGTAAGCGGAGAGGCGGTTAAATTATGGATGAAATTTATCCCCTCCCTTTTGCGTATCGCGAAATTTTAGAGATGTCTTTCTACTTCCGCCTTTATCTCGTCAAAAAATTGGGGGACGGAGGCTACGAGGTCTAACCGCCAATCGGTTGTATTAAAGTTTAACCATTCTACCTTGCCACCCGCTTCCCTTACTATAAGACTCCCTGCCGCGACATCCCAAAGTTTTAGCTCAAATTCAAAGGTTCCGTCAAATATACCTTCCGCCACGTAAATCAAGTCCACCGCCGACGCACCGGGTCTGCGTAAAGAGGCAACCTTTCCAAAGATTCGGAGCATTATTTCGCAGTAAAGGTTTAGGTCTCTTTTAGCCCTGGAGGGAAATCCGCAGCAAAAAAAACACTTTTTGAGTTCCTTTTTGTTGGCGTTTACCTTAATGGGTTTCCCATCTTTAAAGGCTCC
>DTXZ01000034.1 GCA_012962155.1 Aquificales bacterium | reverse complement strand
GTTTGAGTTATAATAGTATAATCCCAAAGGCGTGTAGCTCAGTTGGGAGAGCGCCGGCCCGACACGCCGGAGGTCCCAGGTTCGAGTCCTGGCGCGCTCACCTTTCTTTTCCTATGCCAAAACCGAGGCTGGTAGAACTAAACCGGTCCGAAATAGGAGAAATTCCGCTATTTTCCAACCGCTATGGAAAAAAGGAGTTAAATAACCTACTCCAGAGGGACTTTGCAAAACTTTTCGCCCTAAGGTGCGAAGGCAGGCTCCTAGGATATGCGGTGGTGTGGCTTATAGGGAAGGAAGCCCAACTTCACTGGTTTGAAATATTTGAACCATTTAGGTATAAGGGGCTCGGATCAATCTTTATGGGGAAACTTTTAAGTCAACTCCGAAAGGAAAAGGTTGAAAGGATAATCCTTGAGGTTTCCGAAAAAAATACCCCCGCCCTTAGGCTTTACGAAAAGGTGGGTTTTAAAAGAGTTGGAATGAGAAAAAATTACTACCCCGACGGGAGTAACGCCCTTTTAATGGAGGTTACTCTATAGTTATTTTCTTTTCTTGGGTTGCAAACTTCTTGGGGAATCTTATTTCCAACACTCCGTCTTTGAAAGTAGCCTTGGCATTGTCGGTATCTACGTCGGTGGTAAGAGGTATTATCCTTTCAAATTTCCCGTAAATACGCTCCCTTATATGGACGTGCTCTTTGTTCTCTTCGGCCTCTTCTTTCTTTTCCACCTTAACTATCAGGTAGTTGTCCCTTATAACAACTTCCGTATCTTCTTTTTTCACTCCCGGAAGTTCAACCTTTATAACCAGTTCGGAAGGGGTTTCGTATACCTCTATAGGCATAATGAATTTCAATCCCCTTTCCAATCCCTTTTCCATCTCCCCCGCGGGAGAAATGGCGGATTGGGCCAATCTCTCTAGTTCCCTTTGCAGGCGTAAAAGTTCTTCAAGGGGGTTAAACCTTCTTAATGTCATTTTTCTCACCTCCTTAAGTATACTTTTATCAAAAAAACTTATAGAACTTTTTCAAAGTTTCAACCCCTCTTAGGTATTGGAAGAAAAATTTCATACCAAAAGGGAGGTTTAGACCTTAACCTTTAACTACCGTAGTGGGACAAAAACTAAAAGTTTCGTTTGTCACCCTCGGTTGTAGGATGAACCAATTTGACACCGACTTTATACGTTCCCAATTTTTAACCGCGGGTTATCGGGAGGTTGCCTTTGGGGAAAGGGCGGATATCTACGTGATAAACACCTGCACCGTAACCAAGGGAGCAGACCGCGACAGCAGAAAATACATATACAGAGCCAAAAGAATAAATCCTTCCGCAGTGGTGGTGGCTACGGGGTGTTACGCCCAAGTAAACCCAAAAGAGCTTGAAAGGCTGAAAGAGGTTGATCTGGTAGTAGGAAATACCCACAAAGGGGAAATACTGAAACTGGTTGAGGAATACATTGAAAGGAAAAATCCCGGAAAGGTATTCGTCGGGGAAATATTCCGAGAGGGTGAGGTAAAAAACTTTAACCTGGTAGTCTCCTTTGAAAATACCCGACCATTTTTGAAAGTTCAAGAAGGGTGCAACTCTTTTTGCACCTTTTGTGTAATACCCTTTGCTAGAGGTAAGGTAAGAAGCGTCCCTATGGAGAAGGTAGTTGCCGCGGTAAAGAAACTGGCGGATCGGGGTTACAAAGAGATAGTCCTTACGGGAACCCAACTTTCCCAATACGGATGGGATTTAAAAGATGGAACGAACTTACTGAGGCTTTTGGAAGAACTTATAAGGGTTGAGGGGATTGAATACTTTAGGCTCTCGTCTATGTCGGTTTCCGAAATAGACAGAGAGCTTTTGGAGCTGATAACCTCTTCCCCGAAAATAGCCCCCCACTTTCACCTATCCCTCCAAAGCGGAAGCAACCGCATATTAAAACTAATGAAAAGGGGCTACAGTCCACAGGAGTATGAGGAAAAGGTTACCCAACTTGTGGAAAGGAGACCTATCACCGCTATAGGAACAGACGTTATAGTGGGCTTTCCCACCGAGGGAGAAAAGGAATTTGGGGAAACCCTAGAGTTTGTTAAAAGATTACCCTTGGCCTACATGCACATATTTCCCTATTCGGATAGACCCTTTACAAAGGCTTCCAAATTGACCCCAAAAGTTCAACCCTCGGTTATTAAAGAAAGGGTAAAACTTCTAAAGGAAATTGATGAGGCAAAAAGAAAACTCTTCAGGGAAAAGATGAAGGGGAAAACCTTAAGGGCTTTGGTTTTATCCAATGGGGAACTTCTTACGGAAAACTACCTAAGTTTAAAGGCGGATAAGTCCTACAAAAGAGGGGAAATAGTTAGGGTTTCCCTCTGACGAGGAAGGGAAGGGATAGGAGACCTAAAAGTAGAGATCCCCCAAGCAGAAAGGAATGGGATAAAAATCCTACTTCAAATCCCTTTTTAAAACTTTCTCCCGTAAAAATCTTAAGGGCTAAGGAAAAGGCGGTTTCGTAACTTCCCAAACCTGCCAAGGAGTGGATAGGCAAAATGGTGCTAATTTCCCCTCCGAGGAAACCTATCGTAAATTTTAGAAAATCTAAAGGGAGAAAGTGAAATACCAAATAAACCGAAAAGAGTTTGAAAAATAAGGCCCCCACCGAGAGGGCGAAGGCTATCCCATCCATTTTGAGTTTGGGGAATTTTTGCTCTAAAGGGAGTTTATTCCACAAAAGGACCGCAGTGGGGTAAACCGATATCGCTATAACCGACGCCCAAAGTGGATTGAAATTCACGGAAATAACCGCAAAGCTAAATAAAGTTAGCAATGCAAAACCGTCAAGGAGTCTTACTTTTAAGATTTTTTTTACAGTTTCTTTAAGATTTTTATCGTATCTATTTAGGAGAACAAAGATAGAAAACTCCCCCAAACGGGCGGGAAGTAGGTTATTTAAAAGGGTGTTTACCGAGGTGGTAAAAAAGAGTTTTCCAAAAGGTGTATTGGGATAGTAATACTTCCACCTCAAGGTTCTCAATAGGTAACTTATTCCGTAAATAAGTAGGGCTAAGGAAAACCTTTGGGGTTCTAACTTATTTAAAGTTTTTGCAATTTCACCAAAGGGAACAAGATAGACAATTAAACCTAAACCCATTAATGTTGCAAAAAAGGTTAGAACCAACCTCGGTTTTCCTTTAAATTTTCCTATCACGATGGGTTAATTGTAATCAAGTGCTTGACACCCGAAGTTGTTTTGCTTAATAATCTAACAACCCTTTATAGGAGGTGGTAATGGAAAGGGAGGAACTTTTTAAAAAGTGCGAAGCTAAGCTTTTGGAGGAAAGGGAAAAAATCGTAGAGGGGTACCGCCAAAAGCAGGAGACCCAAGAGAGGATTAGCGAGGATTACAAAGAGCCTTCCGATGTTGAAGACTTAGGGCAGATGACCTATACGGAGGAGATGTTGGACCGCCTCTCCCAACGGGATATGTTTATCTTGCGGGAAATAGATTATGCCCTTCAAAAGATAAAGGAGGGAACCTACGGAATATGTGAAGGTTGCGGGGAAGACATACCCGAGGAGCGTTTATGCGCCTTACCTTGGACCCGCTTTTGTGCCAAATGCGCCCAAGAATACGAACAAATGTATGGCACTTATATGGAATCCAGCGGTTTTGAAAATTACTCCGACCTAAGGTTTGATAGAGAAGATATCACCGAAGACTGAGTTTTCTCACCCTTAATTCCCACATTTGGGTTATCTTTTTTTCTCGGGAAGATTTTTCCCTCCTTTAGAACTCCCTTTCTTGGAAAAATCTTCCTCAAAAAGTCTTTAGGAGATTTAAGTAATGTTTAAAGCTTTAGGAGTTGGCGAAGAGACTTGCAGAGCTATAGAGGAAAAAGGTTTTAAAAAGCCCACCCCTATTCAGGAAAAGGCTATCCCCCCCCTTTTGGAGGGAAAAGATTTGGTGGGGCAAGCCCAAACGGGAACGGGAAAAACCGCTGCCTTTGGTATTCCAATTGTCGAAAAAACCGAAGTGGAAAAGAGGGTTGTTCAGGCACTTATATTGGTTCCAACGAGAGAGTTGGCCTTTCAGGTGGCGAAGGAAATTAAAGATCTCGGCAAGTATAGAGGCGTAAAAGTGTTTGCCGTTTACGGTGGAAAACCGGTAAGGAAACAAATAGAGTTGCTACAAAAAATCAGACCCCATGTTGTAGTGGGGACACCCGGTAGGGTAAAAGACCTCTTGGAGAGGGGGGTTTTAAAACTTGATAACCTCTCCACCTTCGTTTTGGACGAAGCGGACCGAATGCTTGATATGGGGTTTATAGATGACATTAAATTTATTTACGGGAAAACCCCCGCCCAAAAGCAGACCCTTTTATTTTCTGCCACTTTGCCCGATGAGATAAAAGAAGTTATAAACCGAATTCTCAAAGAGGATAGGGAAGAAGTTTACATAGAACCTCAAAAACCTACCGTTGAAACGGTATCCCAGAAAATCTACCGCGTAGACAACGAGAATTTGTTGAAAACCTTTTTGGAAAAGTTGGAAGAAATACCCTTCGGGAAGGCCATTGTATTTACCCAAACTAAGGTGGAGGCGGACCGTTTGGCAAAACACCTTAGGTCTTTGGGTTTTAAAACCGCCCCTTTGCACGGTGACTATTCCCAATCGCGAAGAGAGGCGGTTTTAAGGGATTTCCGGAGAGGAAGGATAAACCTTTTGGTGGCAACCGATGTGGCCTCAAGGGGAATAGACATCGGTGACTTGGAGGTGGTGTTTAATTTCCGCCTTCCCCAGGATGCGGAAAGTTACGTTCACCGAATAGGGCGAACCGGAAGGGCGGGCAGGAAAGGTATTGCGGTTTCCTTTTCACCCGTTTCCGACGATGACCGATTTATAAGAATTCGTAAATTGGTAGGCAACAGTTTTGAATTTGTAAATCTCTCGGAGAAACCGTTATTAAAAGGGTTATTAAAAGGAAGGAAAAAGAAGAGCTACAAAAGGTAAATTTTAAGTTTCCTTTTTGGTCTTTCTTTTCATTTCACTTCCCTTTAACTCTTATCGGGTATTTATAAAGCGCTATTTGCCTTAGGCGGAATTGACCCGCGACAATAAACCTCTCTTCGGGAGGGATTTTACCCGTAACGCATGCGGAGTTTCCGCTTAAAAACTCTACCTTAACGGGAATTAGTTTTTTCTTCTCATTCACAAGGTAAGTACCGCCGTCTAAATATAGAAGGGCGGAAGAGGGAACGGTGTAACCCTTACACTCTCCGGTTTCAATTTTTACATTAACCCAACTTTCGGATGGTATATTTAACCTCTTGGTGTAAATAACTACCTTCTTTAGTCCGTTTTGGGCGGAAGGAAGAACCTTATCCACTTCAAGGGTGTATTTTTTATCTCCCACCTCCACCAGTGCGGTTTTACCCACCTTTACATCGGTGGGAATCGAGGCTACCAACCTGTAAAGGTCGGTATTTTCTATTTCCAAAACCGGTCTTCCCGCGGGAACAAAACTTCCCTCTTTAGCATAGATGGTTCTTATAACCCCGTCGTAAGGAGCCTTTATTTTGGAATAGTTTTCCAGGTTGTGCTTTAATTCCTCTATTTGGGCCTTTACCGACTTTAACTCCGCAAGGGTTTGCATATATTGGGCTTCAGCCCTTTTTAGGGAGCTTTCCGAAAGTTGAAGTTCCTCTTTGGAAATTCCTCCCGTCTCATATAGCTTTAGGTTTCTTTCATATATGCTTTTTTGGGTTTCGTAAAAGAGCTTAGCCGCCCCAAGGGCTACCTCAAGGGCTTGGGCTTTGGCGGTTAGAGTGTTGAGTTGGGCTTTTAAATCGGTGGGATCTACAACTGCCAAAACTTCTCCTCTTTTAAAGGTATCACCTTCGCGGACTGAAAGTTTTTGGACAATCCCCGAGGTTTTAGGAGCCAATACCCCCTTGTGGATAGGTTCGTATTTCGCCCTAAAAGTGGTAAAGGCTTTTAGCTTCCCCTTTTGCGGTTTTATCAGACTAACCGTATAGGGAACCATCTTGGGTTTTTCCAAATTGTTAAGTTCCTCCTTTCGCTCTTTAACCTTGTAAAGACCGAAAGCGAAGAAAAAAAACAAAACACCTACGGTGACAAAAAGGTATTTTTTCATAAAAAACTATTATCGTTTGGAAACCCCACATCTAAAACGTGGGGTAGTTCACGGGGATTTAGAAGAGAGGGAAAAGCCGATAACTTTTTCGGGATAGAAAAATACCCCGCCCGAAAGGCGGGCATAAAGACTTAAACCAATTTTTTAAGGGCTTGTATAATTTCGTCGTAATTGGGTTCGTTGGTTATTTCGGGAACGAGCTGCTTGTAAGCTATTTTTCCTTCGGTATCCACTACGAATACCGCCCTTGCCAAAAGGCCCTTTAGAACGCCTTCCGCAATTAGAACGCCGAATTTTTCCATATCCCTGTATCTGAAGTCGGAAGCAACGGTTATGTTGGCGATGCTAAAGCTTTCGCAGAATCTCTTTTCCGCAAAAGGTAAGTCCATGGATACTACGGTTACGTCTACTTTGTCGGTAAAATCTTTGAGGAGTTCATTGAATTTTTTTGTTTCGGTTTCACAAACGGGGGTATCCAGCGAGGGAACGGTAATGATAAGTTGAACTTTGTCCCTTTTACCACCGATCTCTTTTTCGGAAAGCTCTTTGGTAACAACGCGGGCGGTTGGAGCGTTATCTCCAACATTCAAAGTGGGACCCGCCAAAGTCACGGGATTTCCTTTAAGGGTTACGGTTTCAGCCATTTTTTACCTCCTTCGGTTTTGCCTTATTCATTTTTGCGAGTTTTGGAAGGTTTTTAAATGATAAAAACCAGTTACATGAAGGTTTCTATATAATTTTCCTTATTGTTTCATTTAAGAATTCCGTAAAATGATTCGGGGGTTCGGGGCGTAGCTCAGGTGGCAGAGCGCTGGCATCGGGAGCCAGAGGTCGCGGGTTCAAGTCCCGCCGCCCCGACTCTAAACCCTGTACTCTTCCCACAATTGTTGATAGGTTTGCTTTTCCTCCTCGGTTAGGAACCTCTTAGCTACGAAATCGGCTATATGTTCTACCTTAAGGTCGTTGGCATACCTAATACTGCCCTCGTTCAACTGCAAAACGCATCCCGGACAGGAGGTTAAAATGGTTTGGGCTCCGCATTGGGAAAAATCTTCCATTTTCCTTTTGAGTATCTTTTGGGAGAGACCGGGATTTTTAACCGAAAACATCCCCGCAAATCCGCAACAGCTCTTGTTTAGTTCCCCCTTTACCACCTTTGCACCTTTGGACGCTACCCTATCGAATACATCGGTTGGTATCTTCATAGCGGTGTAGGAGTGACACGGGTAGTGGATGGTTACCTTTTCCTCTTTTTCAACCTTTAACTCCTTAAGTTCTTTGTCTAAAATTTCTACCAGCTCGTAAACGGGAAAGGGTAGGTCGTAGTCCTCTTTAAAAGTTCCTCCCCCCGTGGGGCATACCACCACCAGTCC
Source organism: Aquificales bacterium (assembly GCA_012962155.1). Taxonomy (GTDB): domain Bacteria; phylum Aquificota; class Aquificia; order Aquificales; family QOAS01; genus QOAS01. The sequence continues at coordinate 1,702 of DTXZ01000034.1, read as the reverse complement.
GTCAACCGAATACTTTTTCGCCAATTTGGTAAAGATTTCGGTGTTTTTCTCCCTAAGCCGGTTAAACATATCGGTAAAACCGCTGTAGTAGTGGGGACCACCGCAACAGGATACCCCGTCGGGAACTATAACCTTGTAACCCAACTTTTGGAGTATGTGGACTACATTTTCCGCCGTTTGGGTGTAAAAGTTTTCATACATACATCCGGGGAAGAAAATAAAGGTAGCCTTAGCCTTCCCCTTAGGGAGAAAGATTTTTCCCCTCAAACTTTGGGCGTTAAATTTGGGTTTGGGAAAATATTTTACCGCACCCGTGGGGAAAACCACCGGCATGGTATCCCCTTTTCCCAAAAAGAGTTTGGATATAAAAGCCCCCGCCTTTAGGGCTAATTTTTGAATGGAATTCCCCTGGAAGGTCAGCGATTTTAAACCCAAATACTTAACCCAATCCTTTCCTAGGTTTTTATTAACTTCTTCTCTCACATGGACTAAAAGCTCTTTATAATCAACCCCGTTAGGACAGATATCCTCGCAATTTCTACAAAGGGTGCATTCGTCCCACCTCTTTGCCACTTCGGGCGAAAGTTGTAATTTCCCTTCCAAAAGAGTTTTGGCCAAAAGAATTCTTCCCCTCGGAGAGTAGGCTTCGTCCAACTCCTCCCTATAAGTGGGACATACGGTCTTGCAAAGTCCGCATTGGACGCACGCATTTAGGGTTTCTAAAGGTATTTTTAAAACCCTTTTAGGGCTATTTATGTCCTTCTCCATAATAGGTAAATAATCCCCCCCTTTTACGGTTTTTTCCCGACCTTTTGTTGTCCAAAGTGCAAAAGTTTTTTTTCGGTAGAAATGGTGGTTTAATCTTTTGTGAGAAGATATAGAAATTATAGAAATTAAGGAGGTTTTAAATGGTAGTCACCCCCGAGCATATTTTATTTGATGATGGAAACCACAAATTTATCCTTTTGGAAGATTACGGACACGGACAAATGGTTCAGACCAATGTCTTTTTAATCGTTGATAGCGGAAAGGGAATGCTTCTTGACCCGGGAGGGCATAAACTTTTTAAACCGCTCTTTTCAGATATAGCCCAACTAATAGGAGTCCAAAATATTGATTACATTTTCTTGTCCCACCAGGACCCCGATATAGTTGCGGGTATTAACGGTTGGCTTATGACGACCAACGCCATAGCCCTAGTCTCCAAGTGGTGGCTTAGGTTCATTCCCCACTACGGGTTGGACAAATATGTAGAGCCCCGTCTAAAGGGTTTGGAAGATGAGGGGGGTATCATAAGGTTGGGAAATAGCGACATCTTTATTATTCCCGGACACTTCATGCACTCACCGGGAAATTTTCAGGTATACGATCCCGTCTCCAAGATACTCTTTAGCGGAGATATGTTCTTTAGTTTCGGAATTGATTATATGTTTGTAAACGAAGATGATGAGATTGAAAAACACCTTAAGGAGTATGTGGAACCCTTTGTAAAACGCTTTATGGGTGGAAAACAGGTATTTAAAGCCTACGCCCAAATGCTAAGAGAAATAGATGAAATTTTCGGCATAGAGATGATAGCCCCCCAACACGGTGCTATTATTAAGGGACACGATAACGTTATGAAGGTTATTGAATGGGTTGAAAACCTTGAGGCGGGTCCCGATATTATAGCCCCCGTCTTCCAAATTCCCAAAAATCGCCT
>DTXZ01000033.1 GCA_012962155.1 Aquificales bacterium | reverse complement strand
TTATATTCCTGTTTGTTAAAAGGAAAAAGGTATTTTTCCAGAAAGTTAATATCATCTACATAGGTAGAACAAGTGGGACATTTAGCCATAGTTACCCTCCTTATTAATTAAAAACTTTAAAAGGGTGAAACTTAAAAAAGTTAAAACTAAATATGCTATCAATGTGGCTATACAAATACCTTCTAAAGCTAAATTAAATTTAAAAATAAAAAAGTAATTTAAAAGACCATTAAGTATTGAAGTTAATCCAATAATAGGGACAACCCAATATATTTTTTCCTTAATCTGAAAAATCCTATAAAAAATAGCCCATAAGAATACGAAAGGTAAACTCAAAACATAAAACTTTGTAGCGGTTGTGGTTAATTTTATATCCAATACCGAAAAAGTTCCATATCCAAACAATAACTTAACTATGTAGGGAGCAAAAACAAAAATAAAAACTACAAAAGGTAGAGTAAAAAGGGAAATCCTTAAGGTATAGAACTTAATTTTTTCCCATTTTGCATTTACCTCCGATAGGGAAGTAATAACGATGTGTTCAAATTTGAAAAGCCCCCTTGGAATCATAGCTACCATCCACCCGTAGGTTAAAGCGGAAATACTTTTGTGGGGTAAATAACTGGCGAAGGTTCTATCCACCAAAGTGTAGATATGGAAAACGGCGTATACCCCCAAAAGTTGGATAAATTGTTTTAACATACTTTTAACGGTTTTATCTAGGTAAAACTTTATCTCCCAATAGGGTTTGGAAACAAACAATATATAAAAGGTAGCCAAGAATTGAGATAGGGATACCGCTATAGGTAAAACTTTAGGATTCTTTGTAAAAAGCAAGCCTAAAAAAGTAAATAGGAAGGAAAAAAAAGCGAAAAGAAATTCTCCGAAAAAATAAACCGTAAAGTGTCTAAGGCTCCTATAAATAGCACCAAAGTGGTGGAAAAAGAAACTGAAAAACAGATAGGGGGTTAAAAGCATAAAGTATTCCTTTAGAAGTTGTTTTTCGCCTTCGTTATAACCGAAGGCGATGTTTACCACTATTGGACTCAAAAGGAGTGCCAATAGAGTAATTGTTACTGCCAAGGCGGTTGTGAAAGTTAATAAAACCGCTGCAAGATTTCGAAACTCTTTAAAGCTCTTTTGTCTGGCTCTAACCAAGTTTGGAACACCTAGTGAGTCAAATACATCTACAAATGTTAAGAATAACCCCAAAAGTCCCATTGCCAAAAAGAAGGCGTCCGTGTTGATGTTGAAACCTATTAAAACTGCTATGGTAACCTGTTTTAAATACCCGAACACCCGTGATAGGAGGTTTAAAAAGGAAGACCTAAATATGGCTTGCAATACCGTTTCCTTAGAGGGGGTTAGAAAAGATTTTAAACCCATAGAGGGTTACAGATTGTAAACTTTTTAATTTTGGATTAAAGTGGCGTAGAAAAACTGCTTTAGAGTCTCCAATAGATAAATTCTTTCTCAAACTCTTTTTTGGAGTAAATTCCCTTCACGTCTACCACTATGGGGTTTTTTCTTGTCAGTTCCTTAAAGTTGTTGGGTTTCATATTTAGAAACTCTTTGTGTTTCACCGCAACCACTATTCCATCGTAAGGTGCGTTTTCTTTTATATCCCTTATAAGGGTTATTCCGTAGTACCTTTTAACCTCTTCGGAGTTGGCTACGGGGTCGTATACCGAAACCTGTATGCCGTATTCTTGGAGTTCCCTTATAAGGTCTGCAACCTTTGAATTCCTCGCGTCGGGAACATTTTCTTTGAAGGTTACTCCCATTACGAGAACTTTGGAGTTTTGAACCACTTTCCCCGCCTTTATGAGAAGTTTTACAACTTTTTGGGCTATAAAAATAGGAATATAGTCGTTTATTCTCCTTCCCGACAGGATTAGTTGAGGATGAAAACCTACCTCTTGGGCTTTGTAGGCCAAATAGTAAGGGTCCTCGGGGATGCAGTGGCCTCCCACCAGTCCCGGTTCAACTTTTAAAAAGTTCCATTTTGTTCCCGCTGCCTCTAAAACTTCGCGGGTATCTATTCCCAGTTTGTCAAAGAGCATAGCTAGCTCGTTCATAAGGGCGATGTTTATATCCCTCTGGGTGTTTTCTATAACTTTTGCCGCTTCCGCCACTTTTATTGAAGGGGCTATATGAACCCCAGCCTTTATCACTTTGGAGTAGATTGCCGCAATTTTTTTTGCGGTTTCCGGCGTATCCCCCGCGACTACTTTAACAATGTTTTCCAAACGGTGTTTTTTGTCTCCCGGATTTATCCTTTCGGGTGAATAGCCTACAAAAAAGTCCCTCTTCCAAGTTAGACCGCTCTCCTTTTCCAAGATGGGAACACAAACCTCTTCGGTGCAACCGGGGAAGACGGTAGATTCGTAAACCACTATAGTCCCCTTCTTTAAATTCCTCCCCACCGTTTGGGTCGCCCTTTTTAAAAACCTTAGGTCGGGATTTCTGTATCTATCGGTCGGCGTTGGGACGGTCACTATTATTACGTTTGCATCCTTTAGAAGTTTCTCATCGGTTGTATAAACTATATGGGGATTTAAAATGTCTTTAGACTCAACCTCGCCGGTTCTATCTATTCCCTTTTTAAGTTCCTCTATTCGGATAGAATTTATATCCAATCCTATTACGGGAAAGTGTTTTGCAAGGGCTACCGCCAAAGGGAGACCTACATATCCAAGACCCACAACCGCTATGGTTGTTTCTTTTAACATATAGCGGGTTATTCTACGAATACCTTCTAAAATGTAACCACTTTGATGGTTTATAAACCCAAAAATGAAAACGTGTTTTTGGTGCTTCTTCACTATCCCGTTTTGGGGAAGGATAAAAAGACTCCGATAATAACCTCCTTTACCCCTTTGGATTTACACGATATAGCCCGTCCCGCCCGAACCTATGAGATTAATACCTACTACATTGTCCAGCCCTTG
>DTXZ01000032.1 GCA_012962155.1 Aquificales bacterium | reverse complement strand
CGCTAACGAGAGACCTAGTTTCTCACGAGCAAAGGGAGGAAAAAGAGGAACATAAAGAAGAGATGAAGGATAAAAAAACTAAGAAGAAAAAAGAGAAAAGGAAACCGCTTCCCGGGGAAAGGCGCAAGGAATTTATGGAACGCAGAAAGATGGAAGATAAGGTAAAAAGAGAGCAGGTCAAAAAACAGCAGAGCAAACCGCCAAAGAAGAAAAAAGAGGAGGAAGAAGTAAAAATACTCCAGATTCCCGAGGTAATTACCGTAAGGGAATTGGCTCAACTTTTAGGCGTGTCCCCCAACGAGATTATTGCCCAACTGATGAAAAAAGGTATCTTGGCAACTATAAACCACACTATAGACCCCCAAGTAGCAGTTGAAATTGCGGAAAACTTCGGTTTCTTGGCGGAAATAAAGAGTGCAGAGGAGCAGGTTGAAGAATTGGTAGAAGAGGAAGTGGAAGAATCGCCGGAGAACTTGGTAGAACGGCCCCCGGTTGTTGTTGTTATGGGTCACGTAGACCACGGAAAGACTTCTCTTTTAGACCGTATCCGAAAAACCGATGTAGCAAGACGGGAAAAAGGAGGCATAACCCAGCACATAGGTGCATCTCAGGTTGAACTGGAAACCGGTAAAAAGATAACCTTCTTGGATACACCCGGACACGAGGCTTTTACAACTTTAAGGGCAAGGGGAGCCAAAGTGGCGGATATAGCGGTTTTGGTTGTAGCCGCGGACGACGGTGTGATGCCCCAAACCGTGGAAGCGATAAACCACGCCAAAGATGCCGAAATTCCTATAATTGTTGCGGTAAATAAAATAGACTTGCCCCAAGCCAATCCCGACAAAGTTTTGCGTGAACTTTCCGAGCATGGACTTATTCCCGAAGAGTGGGGGGGAGATACACCGGTTGTAAGGGTTTCCGCGAAAACTGGTGAGGGAATTGAAGAGCTTTTGGAAATGATAACCCTTGTTGCGGAATTGGAAGAACTTAAGGCCAACCCAAAAGGTAAAACAAAAGCGGTGATTATAGAAACCAAATTGGATCCCAAAAGGGGCCCCGTTGCAACCGCCATAGTTCAAAACGGAACCCTCAAGGTAGGAGATATTTTCGTTGCGGGCTCCACCTATGGGCGTGTTAGGGCTATGGTAGACGACAAGGGAAGAAGGCTCAAAGAAGCTCCCCCCGGAACACCGGTAGAGCTGTTGGGATTTGAAGAACTCCCCGAACCGGGAGACATCCTTATAGTGGTATCTGACGAAAAGACGGCCAGACTTCTCGCGGAACAAAGAAAACGTCAGAAAGAGCAGGAAAAACTAAAAGGAACCGCACTGAAGCTGGAGGAAATCTATGAGAAAATTCAAAAAGGTGAACTGAAAGAGTTAAAAATAGTCCTCAAGGCGGATACTATAGGTTCCATAGAAGCCCTTAAAAAAGCTTTGGAAGAGCTTTCTACCGATAAGGTTAAAGTTTTTATAATCCACTCGGGAGTGGGGGCTATCAGCGAAAGCGATATTATGTTAGCCAAGGCTTCAGGTGCGATTGTAATAGGGTTCAATACCCGTCCCAACCCCGCCGCGAGAAGGCTACTCGAGGAAGAAAAGGTGGACGTAAGAACCTACGGAATAATCTATGATGCGGTAGAAGACGTTAAGAAGGCGCTTGAGGGACTGCTTGAACCCCAAAAAGTGGAAGAAGCCCTCGGACAGGCGGAAGTTCGCGCCACCTTCAAAATTAAAAAGGTTGGAACCGTTGCGGGGTGTTACGTTTTAGAGGGTAAATTGGTCAGAGGAGCCAAAGCCCGTTTGGTGCGCGAGGGAGTTGTTATTTACGAGGGAGAAATAGAGGGTCTGAAACGCTTTAAAGAAGATGTAAAAGAAGTTCCCAAAGGATTTGAATGTGGAGTTAAGCTCAAAGACTTTAACGACATTAAGGTTGGCGATATTATAGAGTGCTACGAGATAAAATTCATTAAGCCTTCTTTGGAAGGTAATCAATCTAAGAAACAATAATTTATAATCCCCTCCTTTTTAAAATCTTTCAAAGTTATGCAACGCTTGAAACTCCACTTAATACTGATATTTTTGGTTACGGTAGGTGCCATCTGGGCTGTATTCACCAAACCTATAAATTACGGATTAGACCTCAAGGGAGGGATAGAAATAGTTATCTATCCCCAGCTGGAGAAGGCTTTACTTTCCCAATACGAAAAATACGCGGTGTCGCTCGTTAATATTTTCAACAGTGAAGGTTTGCCCGTTTTGGATTACAAGGTATCTACCGAAGGAATATCCTTTAAGGTTCTCGGTGATTCCAAAAAGGTTGTAAAAATTATTAAGAACTATTTTGGGAATATCTTTGATGTTGAGGTTAAAAAAGACCTGTATCTGTTAAAACTTTCCGAAGAACAACTTAAGAAGTTTAAAGAAACCATAATAACCCAAACTATAGAGGTTCTAAGAAAGAGAGTGGATAACCTAGGTGTAGTTCAGGCGATAGTAACCCGCTTGGGAGATAAGTATATTTATATTGCCCTTCCGGGGGTTTTGGACCTTGAAAGGGCAAAAGAGATTATTGGCAAAACTGCAAAATTGGAATTTTTACCGGTTTTAGAGGTAGCCAAGGATAAAAAGTTTTTGGAAGAATTGGCCCGTAAATACAAAAATACCAAAATCTTGGAAGGGGAAGACGGTTTTTATTACTTGGTCGAAACTTCTCCGGTAATAACCGGTTCGGATTTAACCGATGCCTATCCCTCTTCGGATAGGTTTGGTAGGCCGGCGGTAGGTTTTTCTTTATCCCCCTCCGCTTCTGAAAGGTTTGCCCACTTTACCCAAACCCACATAGGTAAGAGAATGGCTATTGTTCTAGATAACAAGGTAGTTTCCGCTCCCGTTATTCAAGCGAAAATCCACGATAAGGGGATTATTACGGGAAGGTTTACACTCCAAGAGGTGAAAAATCTCGTCGTAATCCTCAAGGGTGGAGCTTTACCCACCGATCTACAAATAGAGGAAATAAGGGTAATTGGTCCTCTTTTGGGAAAAGAAGCTGTAAAACAAGGTATTTGGGCTTTTATTGGTGGAATAATTCTACTTACCTTAATCCTAATCTGGAGGTATAAAATGGCGGGATTAACCGCTACTTTGGCGGTTTTTCATAACGCTTTACTCCTTTGGGTTGGGTTGGCGATTTTGGGAGCAACTTTAACTTTACCGGGTATAGCGGGAATAATTCTCAACATGGGTATAGCGGTTGATAGCAATGTCCTAATTTTTGAAAGGGTAAAAGAGGAACTTCGAAAGGGGGCAACCCTTTTAAAGGCTCTAGAGTTGGGTTACAAAAGGGCTTTATCTGCCATAGTGGATTCCCACGTTACCCTGTTGGTAGCCGCACTAATACTTTCACAATTTGATGCAGGTCCCGTTAAAGGTTTTGCCGTAGTTTTGGCCATAGGAACTATAGCCTCTTTCTTTTCCAATGTTTATATGTCCAAAATCCTATTGGATATCCTCGCCCGCAAAAAGTGGGTTAAATTTTCCCTTTAACCCCCTATGAAAAAAAATCTACTAATTCTAGCGGGAAAAGGTAAGCTTCCCTTTTTATTTAAAAACCTTGCGGAAGATAAGGGTTACAAAGTTTACACGGTGGGGGTTAAAACCATTACCGGTACCAAAACGGATTTTACGGTCCCCTTTTTGGGGTTTACCGAGCTGGAAGAACTTTTGTTGGAATTGGGTAAACCCCAACTGGTAATGTTGGGTAAGTTCAATCCTAAGATACCTTTGGCACTTGCCGAAGGTTTTTGGGAAAAATTTAAGGTTTTTCTTTTTGGTGGTAAAAAGAAAAAGAACCTTGATATTTTTCAAGAACTCAAAAGGGAGATAAAAATTTTTCTCCCCGAAGAGATTTTAAAGGTTTTTATACGCTATATGGAAAGCAAAGGTTTTTCCTTTCTCCCTTCGGAGGAGATAAGAGATATTGCAGCCCCTATTTTGGCAACGGAGGGAAACTTAACTCCTTCGGTAGATTTGAAATCGGAGGACCTCGACGAGGGAATAAAATTTTTTAATTACGCCAAACGGTTGGCCGATATGGATATAGGACAAACATTGGTATTTAAAAATGGACACATCGTAGCGGTAGAAAGTTTGGAAGGAACAGACAATACGATAAAAAGGGCTCAAAAGCTGGTCGGTAAAGGTATTTCGGTTGTAAAGGTTGCCAGAACAAATCAGGATTTTAGAATGGACGTTCCCGCCGTGGGCCTTCAAACCCTTAAATTGTTAAAAAAAGCAAAAGCCAAAGCCCTTTTTTTAGAAGCGGGAAAGGTTTTTATAATTGAAAAGGAAAAATTTTTAAGTGAAGCAGAAAAGGTGGGTATTGCGGTTATAGGTTTAGCTCTTCGTTAGCTTTTTTAATTTTTTCTTTCATTTTGATTCTGTATTCTTCCAGTTTCTTAACGAGTTCGGGATATTTTAGAGACAAAATTTGCACCGCCAAGACGGCAGCATTGGTTCCACCTGCCTTACCGACTGTTACCGTTGCTACCGGGATACCGGGAGGCATTTGAACGATAGAAAGAAGGGCATCCAATCCTCCCATTAAGGGAGAGGTATCCAAAGGGATACCTATTACCGGTTTTAAGGTTTTAGAGGCTACCACACCGGGTAGGTGTGCCGCATAACCGGCAGCGGCAATATAGAGGTCGCCGTTATCGTTCTTTAAAAATTCTTCTAGCAATTCGGGCGTCCTGTGGGCTGAAATTATTTTTACCTCATAATCGATACCGAATTCTTTAAGAGTTTTTACGCACCCTTCCACATAAGGGATATCACTTTTACTTCCTAAAAGGATGGTAACTTTTCCGATACCCATCTCCTATAAAATTTTCCACAAAATATTGACCCTGTGAGGGTTGACTTATATAATTATCAAACATTATGGAAGTGGTACAAGCTACCAATATGTGGATGAGTTTGTTGATAGCGTTCCTGGCAATAGTTTTGCCGGGGGTTATGGCTCTTCTCTACTGGACTGTGGAAAAGGATTAAAAAATCAATGGTTTTTTGCTGACAAACTTTTAAAGGAAT
>DTXZ01000031.1 GCA_012962155.1 Aquificales bacterium | reverse complement strand
TTGGGAGTGCAGGGGCCCGGGGATATAACCAATGCATCGGGGGAAAATTTTTCTATTTCCTCAACCGTTATTTCGTCATTCCTTTTTACTATAAGCTCCAGCAGGGTGTAGGGAGTAATGCTTCATCGGAAAGGCACTAATGCTTGAAGGAATTCTGTGCTGGTGGTAAACTTTATCAATTAGTTTTCTCACAAGTGTTTTACCTGAATACCTGAAAAAGTAGACATCCTCCCCCATCTGTGATGGGGGCTTTCTAGCGTGATTTTCTGTAAAGAAAAAAAAATAAGAAAACTTTAAGGTGTAAGGTCTATGGCAACCGCCTTTATTTCGGTATAGTCTTCCAAAATGGCAAATTTGGGTCCTTCCCTTCCTATTCCCGAATATTTAACGCCACCGTAGGGCATATTGTCCGCCCTAAAAGTGGGAATATCGTTGATTATCACCCCTCCGACTTGAGCCTTTTGGATAAATTCCCACGCGGTTTTTAGGTTGTTTGTATATACCCCTATCTGCAAACCGTAGTCGCTATCGTTTACCCAATCCAGCGCCTCTTCGGTGGTTTTGTAGGGGTTTACAAAGATAATGGGCGCAAAGGCTTCTTCCGCACAAACCCTACTACGGCGGGGAACGTGGGTCATAACGGTAGGTTCAAATACCGTTTCCGAAAGGGGTTTTCCTCCATAAACAACTTTCGCTCCGTCCTTTACCGCCTCTTCAATCCATGTTTTAATCCTTTCTACATCTTGGGGAGAAATCATAGGTCCAACATCGGTTGTTTCATCCATAGGGTCTCCCACTTTGAGTTTTTTAACTTCCTCAACCACGAGGTTTACAAATTGGTCAAATATCTCCCCGTGGGCGAAAACCCTCTGAACGGAAATGCACACCTGCCCCGCCAGGGCAAACCCACCTTGAACCGCCTTTTTAGCTGCCTTTTTTAAATCGGCGTCCTTATCCACTATAAGGGCGGAGTTGGAACCCAATTCCAATACCAGTTTTTTTATACCTACTTGGCGGGCGATGATATCCCCAACTTTGCGGGAACCGGTAAAGGAAACAACCCTAACCCTTTCGTCGGTTGTAAGGGCTTTTCCAACCTCCGCGTATCCGTAAACCACCGAAAGGGCTTTTTTGGGGATACCCGCCTCGTAGAGGATTTCCGCCAACATTGCGGCCGATAGGGGGGTCCTCTCGGAGGGTTTTACCACCACCGCATTGCCCGCCGCCAGAGCGGGAGCAACCTTGTGCATGGTTAAGTTCAGGGGGAAGTTAAAAGGCGTTATGGCGGCAACTATCCCAACGGGAACCCTTATGTAAAAACCGACCTTGTTTATTCCGTTGGGAACGGCATCGTAGGGTATAGTTTCTCCGTAAATTCTCTTAGCCTCTTCCGCGGAGAGCAAAAGGGTTTGTTGGGCCCGTATTACCTCGGTGCGGGCTTCCCTAATGGTTTTTCCCACTTCTAATGTTATAATCTTTGCAAATTCCTCCGCCCGTTCCTTTAAAAGTTCATAGGCCCTATAGAGGATTTTGCTTCTTTCATAGGCGCTCAAGGAGGCTATCTCCCTTTGCCCCTCCACCGCGAGGTCTATCGCCCTTTTTATATCTTCGGGGGTGGCGAGGGGAACTTCCCCCACCTTTTGGCGCTTATAGGGATATACGACATCAAGGGTAGGTTCTTTCCAAACCGTTTCACCCCCTATATAGAGGGGTTTTTTTATGAGCTTACCCATAGGGATAAAGGTTAATACATTCCCCCGTTTACGTGAATAACTTCGCCGGTTATGTAATCGGCCATAGGCGAAGCCAAGAATAGAACAACCCTTGCCACCTCTTGGGGTGTTCCGAACCGCCCGAGGGGTATCATCTTTTTATATTCCCCTTTAATTTCCTCCTTTAACGTTTCGGTCATATCGGTTTCTATAAAGCCGGGGGCTACCGCATTGACCAAAATGTTTCTGAGGGCGAGTTCCTTTGCAAGGGATTTGGTAAAGCCTACCAGTCCCGCTTTAGTAGTGGAGTAATTGACCTGTCCCACATTTCCGGTAAAGCCGACAACGGAAGTAATGTTTATAATTCTTCCCCACCGTTTTTTGGTCATATAACGGATTACCTGTTTGGTAACCAAAAAGGTTCCCGTGAGGTTTACATCCAACACCTTTTGCCAGTCTTCCAATTTCATCCTTAAAAAGAGGGAGTCCCTCGTTATTCCCGCATTGTTTACGAGGATATCTATACCTTCAAAGGTGGAGTGTATCTTTTTAAAGGCTTCCTCCACACTTTGGGGATTGGAAACGTCCATACCAACCCCTAAGGTTTTGACCCCGTAATTTTGAGCCAAAAGGCTGGCAACCTCTTGGGCTTTTTCCTCTACCGTTCCGCTAACTACAATATTTGCTCCGCGTTTGGCAAATTCTTCTACTATAGCCCTACCTATTCCCCTAGTGGAGCCCGTTACCAAAACGGTTTTACCCTCAAAGTCAAGCATAGAATTGAATTGTCCTATAATTTCCTCCGCTGGGTATGGATTTATTGGATGCGGTGATTCTCGGAATAGTGGAGGGTCTTACCGAATTTTTACCCGTATCTTCAACGGGACATATGATTGTGGTTTCCGGTCTTTTGGGACTTAAACAAACCGAATTTCAGAAAACCTTTGAAGTAGCCATACAACTGGGGGCAATTTTGGCGGTTTTAACCCTATACAGGGATAAACTATTAAGGGATATCCAGCTCTGGAAGAAGCTCTTAGTCGCCTTTATACCTACGGGGGCTTTGGGATTTTTATTCTACAAGTTTATTAAGGGGTACCTGTTTAACCCCTTTGTGGTCTCCTTTAGTCTTATCTTGGGAGGTATCGTTTTTATCCTCGTAGAAAGGTGGATCGCTAAAAAAACTCCCCGTATAGAGAGCGTTAACCGGATAAGTTATCCCCAAGCATTCCTTATAGGTCTATTTCAAGCCCTAGCAATGGTGCCGGGAACCTCCCGTTCGGGTGCAACCATTTTGGGGGGGCTTCTTTTGGGAATGAATCGCACAAGTGCCGCCGAGTTTTCCTTCCTTTTGGCGATACCCACTATGTTTGCCGCGGTGGGCTACGACCTCTTTAAACAGCGAAGCGAGTTATCTTTGGAAAATTGGCAACTTTTGGCGGTCGGCTTTATTTCCGCCTTTGTCAGTGCCTATATAGTCGTAAAGTGGTTTTTGAACTTTATAAAAAAACACTCCTTCGTTTCTTTCGGTATCTACCGTATCCTCGCAGGGATGGTATTCTTGGTTTTAACCCTACTGGGGATTGTTCAATTTTAGCCTCCCCTTTTAGTGCAAAATTTTTAAGGAATGGAACTCAAGAAGTTGGAAAAATTCGTAGATGAAATAAAAGAGAAAATAAGGAGACTTAAGGAACAATACTATGCGGGTAAAACGGAGGTGGAAAGCGAACTTAGAAAGGTCCAAAAGGAGCTAAAAACCAAAGTAAAAGAGTTTTTTAAAGACCTTACCCCCTGGGATAGGGTTCAATTGGCTCGCCATCCTAAAAGACCCCACACCAAAGATTACATAGAAAGGATTTTTAATAACTTCCAAGAACTCCACGGTGACCGCTTTTGCGGAGACGACCCCTCTATCGTTGCGGGAATAGGATACTTTTACGGGAAACCCGTTGCGGTCATAGGTCACGAGAAGGGAAGGGATACCAAGGAGAGGATGAAAAGAAACTTTGGAATGCCCAACCCCGAAGGTTACAAAAAGGCCAACCGCGTTATGAAATTGGCGGAAAAATTCCGTTTTCCCGTGGTTACCTTTGTAGATACACCGGGAGCTTTCCCCGGTATTGAGGCGGAAGAACACAACCAATCCAAAGCGATAGCCGACAGCATCTACACTATGGCTTACCTAAAGGTTCCCACCGTATCGGTTATCATAGGCGAAGGCGGTTCCGGGGGTGCCCTGGCTTTGGCGGTTGCGGATAGGGTCTTTATGCTCCAAAACTCGGTTTATTCGGTGATTTCCCCCGAAGGGTGTGCGGCAATTCTTTGGAAAGACCAAAAGGCGGTTGAAAAGGCGGCGGAAGCGCTAAAACTTACCGCCCAAGACTTACTGCAGCTGGGGGTTATAGATGGAATAATTCCCGAACCCTACGGGGCGGCACATATAGACCCCCTTTCCACCGCAAGGGTTGTTAAATACTGTCTTAGGAAAACCCTCAACGAGCTTACTAAAAGGGATATATCAAGCCTCTTAGAGGAAAGAATTCAAAAATATTCCTCTATGGGGGTTTTTGAAATAGCACCTACAATAGAAAAGTATGATTAAAAAGATTATACCCGCACTTTTTTTGGGTCTTTCCCCAATTTCCTTTGCCTGCCCTACGGTGGAACACTCCCAAAAGGTTTTTAACCAACTATTTAAGGCCAATCTTAAAGTTGAAAATATTAAAAAGGCTCCCTTAAAGGGTCTTTGCGAAGCGGTTGTCTCCGTAGGTGGACAAAAGGTTATTTTCTACACCGACGAAAGTGGAAGATATCTACTACTTGGTAGAGGTCCTTTGGTCGCCATATTGGATACCCAAACTAAAGAGGATTTAACCCAAAAGGAACTCCAAGAGCTAAACAAATTGAGCCCAAACCAACTTCGCGAGCTTGAAAAATACGTGGCCTTTACCTACGGGAAAAGCGGAAAGGTGGTATATCTGTTTACCGATCCCGAATGTCCCTTCTGTCAAAGGTTGGAACCCACCCTTAAAAAGTTAGCGGACGAAGGAAAAATTCGGGTCAAGGTTATCCTGTTTCCCTTACCCTTCCACACCCATGCCAAAGAAAAGTCGGTGGCTATTGTATGCCGAAACATAGGTTGGGAAGGTCTAACAAAAGACTATTGGACTTCGGACAAAATGGAAAAGCTAAAAGGTTGGCAATGCCAAAAGGGTGAAAATTTTGTGGAGGATTCCGTAGAAATAGGTAAGAAATACGGTATAAGCGGAACACCCACGATAATAACCCAGGAAGGAAAGAAAGTTGTCGGGGCTTTGCCCGAAAAGATGCTCGTTAAGGAATTGGGATTGGACGAAAAGAAGGACAATAAACCTTAAATGTCAGAAAGGTTTTATGCCTACCTTTCCGCTTTGGCATCTTCCGTTTTTTACTCGCTCAATCAGATTTTCAACAAACGGGTAACCCTGGCGTTGGGAACTTTGCCCGCTTTAGTGATAGTTTACGCATTCCTAACTTTGTTTGACTTTCTCTTTTGCTACCTGTTTGGAAGCTTTTACATAAAGGACATAGGAGTTTTACTGGAAATTGTTTTTGTCTCCCTAATAGGGGCGGTAGCCATTTTAACCCTTTTTGAGAGCTTTAGATACTTACCCATAGGGATATCCATAACCTTGGCGAATTTGTCCCCAGTTTTTTTAACCCTTTTTGTGTTTCTTACGACGGGAAAATTTCCCCCTTTGGAGAAACTTCTTTTAATAGCCCTTATTCTCTTTTCGGTATTTCTTATAACTTTTGAAGGTAAAGGGGGTAAAAGGTTAGCCTATTTGCTCCCTTTGGTAACAGCGGTGGGATGGGCTATAACCGGTTTAGAATTTTTTAGGTTACTCAATATCCACAAAATAGACCCCTTCGGGGTTGCCTTTTACACCTCTCTTTATATGTTTTCCGTTTTCCTGGCGGTATTCTTAGCGGTAAGCAACAACAAAATACGTTTGCTAAAAAAGATGTTTAGGTTTAAGAAAATCTTCCTTTGGAGTCTGGCGGGTGGGTTTCTTACCTCCTTAGGTTTCATATTCGCAATACTATCCTTTAAGTGGATTGAGGTAACCGAAGCCCCCGTTATAGAGGCTATTTTTACACTTTCCACCCCCTTGAGCGCCCTTTTTTCCTACCTCCTTTTGAAGGAAAAACTTTCATTACGTCAAACGGTGGGTATAGCGATCTCCTTTTTGGCACTGTTTATGTTTTTCCTAAGCGGTTAGACTGCAAATAATACATACCACTTATGGAAAAGGTAGACCTCCTTATTACAAACGGTTGGATAATAACCAACGATGGCGGGAAAAGCTTTGTAGGCGACGTGGCCGTTAAGGACGGAAAAATTTTTAAGGTTGGAGAGGGGCTTAGAGACTCTTTAGAAGCGGAAAAAAACATAGATGCAAACGGCAAAATAGTTGCCCCCGCTTTTGCCAATATGCACACCCACGCCGCGATGAACCTCTTTAGGGGTTTGGGGGCCGACCTTCCCCTAATGGATTGGCTTACCAAGGTAATTTGGCCTTTGGAGAGAGAGTTTGTCTCCCCCGAATTTGTCCGCGACGGGGTGGAACTCGCAATTTTGGAAATGATAAAGGGCGGGACTACCTTTTACCTGGATATGTATTTCTTTGAAGAGGCCACCGCGGAGGTGGTAAAAAAAGCGGGTATCCGCGCCGGATTGGGTTTCGGAATTTTGGACTTTCCAACCAAGGTAGCCTCTTGCCCCGAAGAATACCTAAAGAGGGCTAGGGATTTTGTTTTCCACTTTAAGGGTGACACCGAAATTATCCCCGTAGTTGCACCTCACGCGGTATATACCTGTTCTCCCCAAACCCTCACTAAGGCTATGGAACTGGCGGAGGAGTTTAACGTCCCCTACCATATCCACTTAGCCGAAAGTCAAGGGGAACTGGCACAGGTTAAAGAAAAATACAACACCACACCGATAAGGCATATGAAAAACTTAGACCTGCTAAGGGATAGGGTAATAGGTGCCCACATGGTTTGGTTGGACGAAGAGGAGAGGGAATGGGTAGCCCAAAGCGGTATTAAGGTAGCCCATTGTCCCGAAAGTAATTTGAAATTGGGTTCGGGAATAGCCCCCGTTAGCGACTATGTAAAAAGGGGGATAAAGGTGGGCCTCGGAACGGATGGTTCCGCTTCCAACGACAACCTAAACATGTTGGAAGAAATGGCTACTATGGTAAAACTCCAAAAGGGGATAACCTTAGATCCCACCGCGTTAAGTGCCTCCCAAGCTTTGGAAATAGCTACCGTCAACGGCTTTGAAAGTGTGGGAATAAAGGCGGGTAGGATAAAGGAAGGATATGACGCGGAAATTATAATAGTTGACGCCCAAAAACCCCACCTGCAACCGCTCTACGACCCCGTAGCCCAATTGGTTTACTCCGCCCAAGCGGGGGATATACAAACCGTAATTTCCCGCGGGAAAATATTGATGGAAAACGGTAAAGTGCTAACCCTTGACGAGGAGGAAATTTACGAAAAAGCCAACTTCTGGAGGAAGAAAATACTCGCTAAACTTAACGGGTGATTCTTCTTTCCCCTTTAACCCTTTGGGGTTTTTTTAATAATCTTTTCTTTTACCGCAAGCGATGGAAAAGCGACAATTTGAGTTCCCGAGAATTAGACGCTTACCCGAATATGTTTTTGAACATGTAAACAAAATTAAATACCAGCTGCGGAAGGAAGGAAAGGACATCGTAGATTTCGGAATGGGTAATCCCGACATACCCCCTCCCCGGTTTGTAGTGGATAAACTTTGCGAGGTTGCCCGAAAAAAGCACGTTCACGGGTATTCCTCCTCTCGCGGAATTCCGAGACTCCGAAAGGCGGTTGCCAACTTTTATAAGAAGCGCTTTGGGGTAGAGCTTGACCCCGAAGGGGAAGTTATACTGACGATAGGGGCTAAGGAGGGTTACTCCCACTTAATGCTTGCTATGCTTTCCGCGGGAGAAACCGCCATAGTTCCAACCCCGACCTACCCGATACACTATTACGCGCCGATTATTGTGGGAGCCGAAGTTAGGGCTTTACCCCTTCCCATGGAGTTGGAGGAGGAGGAGTTCCAAGAGGAATTTTTAAGAAGACTTTACGAGGTTTACAACTCCACAATGCCCAACCCCAAAGTTTTGGTTATAAGTTTTCCCCACAACCCCACCACGATTACCGTATCTTTGGATTTCTTTAAAGAGGTGATAAAGTTTGCCAAAAAGAATGAACTTTGGGTAGTTCACGACAACGCCTATGCGGATATCTATTTTGACGACTACGTTCCGCCCTCCATTTTGGAAGTTGAAGGGGCAAAAGAGGTTGCGGTAGAGCTTTATTCCCTATCCAAAAGCTTTTCCATGGCGGGGTGGCGGGTAGCCTTTGCGGTGGGAAATGAAATTCTAATTAGAAACCTAATGAGATTGAAAAGTTATCTGGACTACGGAGTGTTTACACCTATACAGGTGGCTGCAATAGTAGCCTTGGAAAGCGATTATTCCGTAATAAGAAATATTGCAAAGGTCTACGAAAAGAGGAGAAACCATCTGGTAGAGGGACTAAGCAGGATAGGTTGGAAGGTTAAAAAACCAAGGGCGACCATGTTTGTATGGGCAAAAATTCCCGAATACTTTACAAAGGTAAAAGGTATGGACTCTCTGGAATTTTCGAAATTTCTCCTCTACGAGGCGGGAGTTGCGGTATCCCCCGGTGTAGGTTTTGGCAAAAATGGGGAGGGTTGGGTTCGCTTTGCCTTGGTGGAAAACGAGATGAGAATTAAACAGGCCATTAGAGGTATAAGAAAGGCTTTTAGAAAAACGGGTTTTTACGATGCTGGAGGCTAAAAACTTAAGGAAGTTCATTAAAGGTAAGGAGATTTTAAAGGGAATAAGCTTAAAGGTGGAGAGGGGACAAACGGTAGGACTTTTGGGAGCAAATGGGGCTGGAAAAACGACCACCTTTAGGTGTTTAATAGGTTTTGAAAAACCCGATGAGGGAAAAATCTTTTTAAACGGAGAAGATATTACCGACCTCCCCCCCTACAAGAGGGCGGAAAAGGGTTTGGCTTTCCTACCGCAGGAGCATTCCCTGTTTTACGACCTTACGGTGTTTGAAAACATCTTCATGTTTGCGGAGCTTTTATACGGCAGAGAAAAGGCGGAAGAACTAACCGAGGAGCTTTTGAGGGATTTCCACCTATACCAACTAAAGGATAGAAAGGCGGGGGTACTATCGGGGGGAGAAAAAAGGAGATTGGAAATTGCAAGGATATTTTTAAAAACTCCCCAATACCTCCTTTTGGACGAGCCTTTTGCGGGTGTAGACCCCCTTCACGTTGAGGAAATTAGCCAACTCATAAAGAGAATCCAAACTTACGCCTTCAATCACCCTATAGGTATTATTATCACCGACCACAAGGCGGAAAAGGTTTTTAAGCTGGCCGATTGGATTTACGTGTTGGACGAAGGAAGGCTGCTTGCTGAGGGCCCTCCCCAGGAGGTGGCCCAACACCCCGACGTGAGAAATCGTTATCTCGGAAAGGATTTTAAATATTAAACTCTCCATGTCGGTCTTTGAGGAGATAAGACAAAGACTGGATATAGTAGAGGTTCTATCCGAGTATTTACACCTAAAGAGGGTGGGGAATTCTTATTCCACCAATTGTCCCTTTCATCCCGACGATACCCCATCCTTTTACGTTTCGCCCTCCCGCCAAATTTGGAAGTGTTTTGGGTGCGGAAAGGGGGGAGATGTTATTAAGTTTGTCTCCGAGTATGAGGGAATTTCTTATTTGGAGGCGGCAAAACTTTTAGCCCAGCGTTACAACTTGGACGTAGATTTCGGAGATGAGGAAAAGGGAGAGCGTTTCCACTCCGCCCTCGGGAAAATCGCCTTCTTTTACGGTGAAGAGCTTAAAAACTCTTCCATTGCTAAGGAATTTCTGTTAAAAGTTAGAAAACTCCCCGCTGAGGTCGTTCAGGATTTTAACCTCGGTTACGCGGGTGACGGTTTTAAAAGCGTAGAATTCGCAAGGAGGGAGGGAATTTTTGATGAACTTTTGGAGTTAAAACACTTTTTCCTAACCCCTTACGGTAGGTATAGGGACTTTTTCCACCAAAGGATAACCATTCCCGTTAGAAACATATTGTCAAAAATTGTGGGTTTTGGGGGAAGGAGCCTCTCGGAGGAACAAAAACCAAAATACAAAAATTCCCTCTCTAGCGAAATATTTCAAAAGGATAAGACCCTCTTTGGTATAGAGAGGGCGAAAAACTACCTAAGGGATAGGGGTTTTTTAATAATCGTAGAAGGTTTCTTTGATGTAATCCGGCTTCACTCGGTGGGTTTGGGAAATAGCGTAGCCCCTTTGGGAACCGCCCTAACCCGGCACCACGCAAGGGTTATTTCAAAACTTACATCCAAAGTAGTGCTTCTCTTCGACGGAGACACGGCGGGAAGGAGGGCGGTTTTAAACGCGTCTAAGGAGCTTTTAAAGTTTCCCGTAGAGGTTTGGGTGGCGTTGTTACCCTCGGGTCAAGATCCCGATAGCTTTGTTTTGCAAAATGGGATTAAGGCTTTAAGAAATCTGCTATCTTCTGCCAAACCCCTAAAAAACCTCCTAATAGAGTCGGTAAAAAGAGCCAGTCCCGATAGAAGGGAGGCCTATTTGAGACTCTTTAAGGAGATAGTAAGCGAAATTTCCGACCCCATTAGTAGGGAACTTTGGATTAAAGAATTCAGAGACCAAACGGGGTTAAATCCCTTTGGTAAAACCAAAACCGTTGCGGTTAGAAAAATTGAACCTCCACCCGAGCTTAGCAAATGGGAGGTGGATTTCCTTTTGGGGCTTTTATACCTTTCACCCGACCTAAATCTGGAAGAGTTTAAACTCTCCTCCAAAGCTAGGGAATTGGCGGAGAAAATCTTAAAGGGGGAAAACAAGGACCGACTTCCCCCGTGGCTCTTTCAGATAGACACCTTGGGTTTGGAAAAAAGATTTTCCCTCGCCGTTGAGATGCTTTCGGTGGAGAAACCCCTTTTGGAGGAAACCTTTAAAAAACTCTTCCATTTGGAGAAAAAAATAAAGGAGGGAAAGGCGTCTTCTGAGGAGTTTAACCGATTTCGCAAGCTCCTGTCGGCTTTGGAAGAGGGAGAAAAGAGACTCTACAAGTGGTATAAGGAAAAGGTTCAAACCTTGTAGCGTTTGGCTATTACGAATTTCGCCAAAAGGGTTGCAAATAATACCAAAAGGGTAAGTATAAGCGCCGCCGCAAAAGCCTGCTTTTGCCAGTTGGGAAAGGGGGAGAGGGCGTATTGGTAAATGGTTACCGTCAAAGAAGCCATCGGTTTGAAGATATCAAAATTTAAAAAGTTGTTGTTGAAGGAGGTGAATAAAAGAGGTGCGGTTTCACCGATAATACGGGCTATTCCGAGAACAACACCCGTAAGAATTCCAAACTTAGCGGAAGGCAAAACCACCTGCAAGATAACCCTCCACTTGGGCGCGCCCAAGGCTATTGCCGCTTCCCTAAGGGCATCGGGAACTAAGCGAAGCATATTCTCGGTAGTCTTTAAAATTACGGGTATCATTAGAATTGCCAATGCGACCGCTCCCGCCAAGGCGTTGAATGTTCCCAAAGGTTTTACCAAAATGATGTAAACGAATACACCGATTACTATAGAAGGTGCGGCAAGCATTATGTCGCTAACGTCACTTAGCAGCCTGCCCAAGCGGGAATAACGGGCGTATTCCGCCAAGTAGATGCCTATAAGAATTCCCAAAGGAACACCCATAAGTAAGGTTAGGATGGAAATAATAAAGTGTCCCACAAAGGCGTGGAGCAATCCCCCACCCGAAGGGTTTCCCCCCACCTGGGTAAACAGACTTAGGCTAAACCCCTGAATTCCCTTTAAGGTGAGATATCCCAAAATCCAAAATAACACCGAAAGGCCTACAAAAACAGCCAACCAGTTTAGGAACAAAAATAGGTAGTTAAATAACTTCCTACGGATTAAAACCTCGCGGGGAATGAGTCTCCTTTCCATTCGGAGGTATATATTGTCCACAAAACCCGATTAAAAGTCTATGCTCGGTTGGTCTTCCTAACTTTTTATATCCTTTTCTATGTCTCATTTTATTTAACCTCCAATC
>DTXZ01000030.1 GCA_012962155.1 Aquificales bacterium | reverse complement strand
CCTTCGGTAAAGAAATTCGGAAAGACCGTTTTCTGGATTGAGGGAAGAATAAAACAAAGGGAGTTGGAATATATGATAAAAAACTTTGAAGGTAAAAGATTCAATAGAAAGTATTTAACCCTTTTGGAAAAGAGACTTAGGGAAACCGACCTGTTTGAGAGTATCTCTGTAAAAACGGTAAACGGTGAAAAAATTTATCCCCTAATAGAAGGGGTTGAGAAAAAACCCCTTTCCCTTGAGGGGTTGGCCCTTTTTTCCTCCGATGAGGGGCTAGTGTTAGACACCTCCTTTAGGATGATAGACCCTTTCGGCCGGGGTAGCGTTTTCTCCTTTAGGTATAAACTTTCCCAAAGGAGAAACCTATACGAGCTTAGTTATCTAGACAATTACCTTTTTTCCGCAAGTTTTTTTGGAGGGTTAAGCCTCTTCAAACGCTACGAGGAGCATAGAGACTATAAGATAACTTACAAGGGTTTTTCCGTTACCGCGGGGTACCACCTCAACCTCTACACCGATTTGGCTTTAACCATGGTTTCAAACCATTACAAATTGGACGGGGAAAGGGGGAGGGTTTATAAATTTGTCTCTTCCGCGGAAGTTTATTACCCCTTCTCCTTTCCCCAAAGGGGGCTCTTTTCCGCATATTTAAACCTATCGGTGGCCACCCACAAAGGAAACTATGCCAAGGCCGTTGGCGGTTTAAATTTGGCCCTCTTTAGACCCAACTTTTACGGTTCGTTAAAGTTTTCCGCGGGGGTAGTTACTTCCAAGGCACCGGTATTTGAAAAGTTTTACTTGGGAGGGATAAAGAATTTAAAGGGTTACTCCTACGAAGGTGTAGCCCCCTACGGAGGTGGCGATATCTTCTGGTATTTGGGAACGGAAGCGGGGTTTCCCGCCATCAAGCCTTTCTATCTGTTTGCCGGTTTTGACCTCGGAAACAGCGTAAAAAGGGGTGAAAACCCTTTCAGGGAATTTAAAAAAGATATCTTTGCTGGTGTGGGAGGAATTACCACCGCGGGACCCATTCGGTTCGTAGTGGCCTTTCCCCTTGAGGGGAAAATAACTTTTGGAAATATCAAATACCTATTTCTGATAGGGTTTAATTTCTAGCGATGGTTAAGGTGGTATATCCGGGAACTTTCGACCCCGTCCATTGGGGACATTTGGATATAGTCCAAAGGGCGAGTAAGTTATTTGACAAAATCTACGTCGCGGTGGCAAAAAGTTCAAAAAAAAATCCCCTCTTTAGCTTGGAAGAGAGGGTAAAATTGTTTAGGGAAGCGGTTGAAATTTTGAACCTCTCCCCCAAGGTTGAGGTAATGGGTTTTGACAGCCTTTTAATAGAATTTATGAAAAAATTGAACGTAAACACCGTAATAAGGGGGGTGAGACTCTTTACCGACTTTGAGTATGAGCTGCAGATATCCTTAACCAACTACAAACTCGGTGAGGTGGAAACCCTTTTTATGATGCCATCCCAGGAGCTTATACATATTTCTTCCACTATTGTGAAAGATATAGCCAAGCACGGAGGGTGTTTAAAGGGGCTGGTCCCCCCCAATGTAGAAAAGGCTTTAATGGAAAAATTCCAACTATGTGGGGATTAAATTGGAAACCTAAGGAGTGCACCCACACCGTCTATCTCCTTTTGGAGTTGTTTATCAACTATTACTTCCACTTTAGCCCTTTGGTGAAGGGCTTCCTCTATCATTTCGTTGACTATGTCAAAGACCTTTTCCGGTTTTTCGCTTTCGGAAGGACATTGGCCGTTTAGGCTTAAGGTGTTGGTTTCTTTGCAAATATACCCTTCCGCGGAGAAGTCCTCGTTTACCAATAAAACCCTTACGTTTCCCATGTTGAGCATTTCCAAAGTTTTTTCCAAACCGTTTACCGCCCTATTGAAACCTATCTCCTCCTTAAATCGGGTGACCAACCCCCTTTCCTCTTCGCGATCCTTTTGAATTCTAAAGGTTAGGAGTTTATTCCAAACCTCTTTCTCATCCGCGGTAGCGGGATTTATCTCTATATACCCGAGTAATATCCTTCTTAGGTAGTCGTGAAGAACGCCCTCTATTTCCCTTATCGGTTCACCCGTCAAGCTTCCCACTACCAGGTGGTCAAAGGGATTAGCTTTCCAGTATTCAAAGACCGCGTCTGCCGCCAATTTTAGGGTTAAGTGCCAATTGTGTTTAATCTTTTGGTGGAAACGCCACTCGCCCACGCCGTGCCTTACGCTGTTGGGTGCCCCAACGCGGGAGGGCATTTGAAGTCTCCTTTCGCCTTCCGCCCTCCTTAAGAAGGCTCCACCGCTGTGGAACTTGTGGGCTCTAACCAAAATAGGAGTTACGAAATCTCCAACCTCCGCGGTTCCCGTTATATCGGCGATAAAGAACCTTATGTGGTGTTTGTCCACCAACAAAACCCCCACTTTGCCGAATTCCTCATCTATGGCTAGTATCTCCCTTATTAGGGGATGGCGGTCGCTGGCAATCCTATTTCTGTAAGAGTAGGGAAGTTTTATAACCTCAAAGAGGTCTTTTTTAGAGCAGGTAAATATTGCAAAAGCCCTTCCACCCGCAATGTTATCGGGGTCTTTAACAAATTCCAATATATTTTCCAAATCCTCCAAAACTCCTTCTTTAACCTCCTTAGTCCAGGGCGATTTTTCCTCCACAAATTTGCGGTAGTTTTTAACCAAATCCTTAACCTTGAGGTAGAGTTGATTTTTGGTTAAATCTTCGGGTGAGAAGTTAAAATAAAGGGTTGTCACCAGATAGGGCTCGGCTTTAAAATTTGCCAACCTTTCCAAAGCTTCTATCATCTACCCTCCTCCCAATTTTTGTAATTTAGGATTGGCAAGGAGAAGGGCAAATATTTTTTAATATTCTTTTTATGGAAAACATTT
Organism: Aquificales bacterium; assembly: GCA_012962155.1. Taxonomy (GTDB): domain Bacteria; phylum Aquificota; class Aquificia; order Aquificales; family QOAS01; genus QOAS01. The sequence continues at coordinate 5,787 of DTXZ01000030.1, read as the reverse complement.
CCTCAGGTTTTGAGAAGGTTCAAGAAGTTTTGAAAGATTACGGTTTTGACATAGGTTACGGTTTTTTCATAGGTTGGGTTATCGGGTATACCATTAAGAAGTTTTTTAAGCTGTTTGCCTTCATCTTGGGGGTATATTTGCTGAGTCTAATATGGTTGGAACACAACGGATTTATAACCATCCATTGGGACTTATTGGGAAAGTGGATTGAACAGGGACAACAGAATTTCCAAGAGTGGCTTAAGGGGCTTTTTAACACCTTACCCTTTTCCGCTTCCTTTGCGGCGGGCTTTGCGGTAGGTTTTAAAATGGGTTAACCCGATGGAGATAAACGGAAAAACCGAACTTTACGGGGTTATAGGCAATCCCGTGAAACACTCCCTCTCCCCCGTTTTTCAAAACGTGGGCTTTAAAAGTTTGGGGATTAATGCGGTTTATCTACCCCTAGAAGTTTCCAAAGAAAGATTTGAGGAATCGGTAAGGGGGCTTTTGTCCCTTGAAAACCTAAAGGGGTTTAACGTAACCGTTCCCTTCAAGGAGGGGATTCTAAAATTCGGAGACCTCCTTTCGGAGGATGTAAAACACATAGGTTCCGCAAATACCCTAAAAAAAACCCCCGAGGGAAGAATAGAATTCTATAACACCGATTGGGTCGGCTTTTTAAATGCCCTAAAGGAGCTGACCGACCCCGCAGGGAAAAAGGTTTTGGTTTTGGGAGCGGGGGGAACATCTCGGGCGGTAATTTACGCGCTAAAAAGGGTAAATGCAGAGGTATTCCTTTGGAATAGAACCCTTTCCAAGGCTGAAAAACTGGCCCAAAGTTTTGGGGTAAAAATCATTAAAAATTTAAACAATATTGGAGTTTTTGAAATAATAGTCAATACCACCTCGGTTGGATTAAAGGAAGATGACCCCCCGCTGTTTGATTATAAAAAAATCCAAGCTCACCAAGTGGTTTACGACGTCATATACCGCCAAACTCCTCTGGTGGAAACCGCCCTTAAAAAAGGTGCCAAAGCCCAAAACGGACTAAAAATGCTGCTCTACCAGGGGGTGGAAAGCTTTAAAATATGGACGGGCAAAGAACCCCCTATAGGGACTATGTGGAGGGCTTTAAAGCGGGCTTTTACAGAAAATCACGCCAGAAAGTCTTGAATTTTTTGATTGTTATATTAAAGGGCGGGAAGCCCCGCCTCTTTGAGGCGGGGAGGGGGTCACCAAAGCTTAAAATTTAGCTATATGGATTTTTCCCGTGAAGACCTTATAAGGTGGGATAAAGAATACTTTTGGCATCCCTTCACCCAGATGAAAGTTTACAGAGAGGAGGACAACCCGATATTTGAGAGGGGTGAGGGGGTTTACCTATACGATATTTACGGGAGGAAATATATAGATGCCATTTCCTCCCTTTGGTGTAACGTCCATGGACACAACCACCCGAGGTTGAACAACGCCTTAATAAAACAACTCTGTAAGGTAGCCCATACCACCACCTTGGGAAGTTCCAATATTCCCTCCATAATCCTCGCAAAGAGGTTGGTTGAAATTACCCCACCTTGCCTGACGAAGGTCTTTTATTCCGAAGATGGTGCGGAGGCCAACGAAATAGCCCTCAAAATGGCTTACCACTACTTTTACAACAAAGGAGAGAGAGAGAGGAAATACTTTATAACCCTTTCCAACGCCTACCACGGGGACACCATAGGGGCGGTTTCCGTAGGTGGAATAGAGATATTTCACAATGCGTATAAACCCCTTTTGTTTAAAACCTTTAAACTCCCCTCCCCCTACCGCTATTGCAAGGAAAAATACGGGGAACTTTGCGATGAGTGCAAAGAAGACCTTCTAAACCGGCTTAGGAATATTTTGGAAACACATCACGGAGAGGTTATAGGAATTATCTTGGAAAGCGGAATTCAGGCGGCGGCGGGAATGCTACCCTACCCCAAGGGGTTCTTAAAAGGCGTGGAGAAACTCTCCAAGGAGTTTGGAGTTTTCTTTATAGTGGACGAGGTAGCAACCGGTTTCGGCAGAACCGGAACCCTCTTTTACGTAGAGCAGGAAGGAGTTTGCCCCGACTTTATGACCCTCGGAAAGGGTATAACGGGCGGATATCTACCTTTGGCGGTAACCCTCACCACCGAGGAAGTGTTTAACGCCTTTTTAGGAGATTTCGGAGAGGCTAAACACTTTTACCACGGACATACCTACACTGGAAACAACCTCGCTTGTGCGGTGGCTATAGAAAACCTAAACATCTTTGAAGAAGAAAAAACCTTGGAAGAACTGCAACCGAAAATCTCCCATTTGGCAAAACGCCTTGAGGAGTTTAAAGAGCTCCCTTGGGTTTACGACATTAGAAGGCTCGGTTTTATGGCGGGTATAGAACTAAGAAGGAGAGATGGGGAACCTTTCCCCTACGGGGATAGAATAGGTTTTAAGGTTGCCTACAAGGCCAGGAAAAGGGGAGTATTTTTTAGACCTCTCGGGGATGTAATGGTTTTAATGATGCCCCTCGTTATTGAAATAGGGGAGATAGACCACGTTTTGGATACCCTAAAGTGGGCTATAGAGGATACTTTAAGAGCTTTCTAAACTCCCCTCCCCCTTTTGCGAATTTAGAATTCATTTCTTATGACCCTTAAGGTTGACCAAATAAGGGAATTATTTTTGTCATTTTTTGAAAAGAAGAACCACAAAAGGTTTAAATCCTTTCCCCTAATTCCCGAAGACGACCCCACTCTGCTTTTTGTAAATGCGGGAATGGTTCCCTTTAAAAAGTATTTTTTGGGTAAAGAAACTCCCCCCGCTACGCGGGCTACCTCTTGCCAAAAGTGTTTGAGAGTGAGCGGAAAGCACAACGACCTTGAGCAGGTAGGCTATACCTCCCGCCACCATACCTTTTTTGAAATGCTCGGAAACTTCTCCTTTGGAGATTACTTTAAAAAGGAGGCCATAGAGTTTGCGTGGGAATTTGTTACCGAATACCTGAAACTACCCGAGGAAAAACTTTATGTATCGGTCCACGAAAGGGACGAGGAAGCCTACAAAATTTGGAGAGATATTATAGGCGTTCCCGAAGAGAGGATCTTAAAGTTGGGAGACGCGGACAACTTTTGGGCTATGGGAGATACGGGTCCGTGCGGGTATTCTTCCGAAATCTACTACGACCGGGGGGAAAAATACGAAGGCGACGAAAAGCTTTTAGAGATTTGGAACTTGGTATTTATGGAATTTAACCGCGACAAAAATGGAAGCATTACTCCGTTACCCAAAAAGAATATAGACACGGGCATGGGGCTGGAGCGTATAGCCTCCGTTTTGCAGGGAACAAAAACCAACTATGAAATAGACAACATCTTTCCTCTAATAGAGTTCGGGGAAAACCTTGCGGGTGTTAAATACGGAAAGGACTTTAAAACCGATGTAGCCTTAAGGGTTATAGCGGACCACCTTAGGGCTCTCACTTTTGCAATAGGTGACGGAGTTCTTCCTTCCAACGAAGGTAGGGGATATGTGATAAGGAAAATACTCCGTAGGGCGCTAAGATACGGCTACAAATTGGGTATAGAAAAACCCTTCCTCCACGAGGGTATAGATTTGGTTGTAGATCTAATGAAGGCCGCCTATCCCGAACTGATACTCCAAAGGGAGTTTATAAAGGGAGTAGTCCGGTCGGAGGAAGAAAGATTTTTGAGAACCCTAAAGGCGGGTCTCCAGTTAGTAGAAAAAGCGATAGAGCAGGCTAAAAAGGAGGGAAAGGAATACCTCGGCGGTAAGGAAGTTTTCAAAATTTACGACACCTACGGTTTTCCCGTAGATCTCATAGAGGAGATAGCCAAAGAGCAGGGACTGAAAATAGACTATAAGGAATTTGAAAAGGAACTAAACAGGCAAAGGGAAACCGCAAGGAAACACTTTAAGGTTGAAACCAAAAAGGTAAAACCCGTATATCTTTCCGTCAAGGAAAAAGGTCTCACATCGGAATTTGTAGGATATACAACCCTGGAGATAGAAACGAAGATAAAAGCCCTCATAAAGGAGGGGAAATTGGTAGAAATCCTGAAGGAGGGAGAAGAGGGAGAGGTAATTTTAGAAAAAACTCCCTTCTACCCCGAAGGGGGAGGGCAGGTTGGCGACCAAGGTGTTATAGAAACTTCAACCGGTCTTTTTAAGGTGGAAGACACCCAAAAACCCACCGAAGGCGTAATCGTAGCCAAAGGAAGGGTTGTAAAGGGAAACTTAACCGTAGGGGAAAAGGTTTGGGCAAAGGTAGACAAAGAGAGGAGGGAAGCCACCGCCCGCCACCACACCGCAACCCACTTGCTCCATTCCGCCCTTAGAAATGTACTTGGTGAACACGTGAGGCAGGCGGGTTCTCTGGTTCACCCCCAATATTTGAGGTTTGACTTTACCCACTTTGAACCCCTTACCGATGAAGACATAGAAAAAATTGAAGAACTTATTAACAGGGAAATTCAGGCAAACAAAGAGATTATATGTAGGGTAATGCCCTACGAGGAGGCGGTCAAAAGAGGTGCTATGGCTATTTTTGAGGAAAAATACGGCGACATTGTTAGGGTTATAGAAATTCCCCAATTTTCCAAAGAACTTTGCGGTGGAACCCACGTTAAGAGAACGGGAGACATAGGATTTTTCAAAATAATTTCACAATCCTCGGTGGGTGCGGGAGTTAGAAGGATAATAGCCAAAGCGGGTATGCCCGCCGTTAGGGAAGTCCAAAAGACCTTTAAAACCCTTCAAGAGGTCTCCCACAAATTGGTTTCCCAACCTCAGGAGGTCGTTTTAAAGATAGAAAAACTCCAAGAGGAGTTAAAAGAAAAGGAAAAGGAGCTCCAAAGGTTAAAACAGGAACTTTTGAAACAGCAATTGGATAGGGCGGTAAAAGTAGAACCTTTAGGGAGTATCAATCTGGTATGGGGAACCTTTGAGGGTGTTCCTATGGAACAGCTGCGCAACCTGGCCGATTCCTTAAGGCAAAAACACAAACCTGCGGTGGTATTTTTGGTTAACAAACAGGGTGATAAGCTCCAAACGGTGTTGGCTATAACCAAAGAGGTTGCGGATAAAGAGAAACTCAATGCGGGTAAGTTGATTCAAGAGGTTGGTAAAATTCTCGGCGGTGGCGGTGGAGGTCGCCCCGATATGGCTCAAGGTGGAGGAACGAAAATAGAGGAGTTTCAAAAAGGGTTGGAACTATTGAGGAATCTTCTAAAATAGATAAAAAACTCTCTAACCCTATCCTCTATAATATCCCTCACCTTTCTAAAAAACTCCAACCGTTCCTCCACACTTCCCTTGTAACCCGCGGGGTCGGGTAAGTTCCAATGGTAAACCCTCGTGTGGGGTATGTAGGGACAATCTTCTTCCCTACATAGGACAATAATGTAATCCATCTCCCTTATAGGGATTTCTCTAAGGTGTTTAGGTTTTAAACCTTCGGTGTCTATACCTTTTTCCCTTAAAACCCTTATGGCAAGGGGGTGAACAATACTTGCAGGTTGGGAACCGGCGGAGTAAACCTCTATTTTAAGACCAAATTCTTGGGCTACCTTTTTGGCAATAGCCTCCGCCATTTGGGAACGGGCGGAGTTGGCAACGCATATAAAGGCAATTTTCATAAGCCTCAATAAAAAGCACCCCCCTAATGGATATAGGAATAACAAATAGGTTTCTTTTCTGGAAGTTTAAACGGGTTGAAGAATTTTATGTAAAAAAGGCGGATGTCATTATTATTTATAAGCTAAGCGGTAGTTCTCTTTTTTT
>DTXZ01000029.1 GCA_012962155.1 Aquificales bacterium | reverse complement strand
TTTTCCTTTAGGAGTTTTAAGGTTTTTTTCGCCATTTATTAACCTCTGATTTTTTGGGTTTCCACCACCGAAGCCATAATAACCGCTTCCGCGGCTACCTTACCGTTCACTTTGACTATTCCCCTCATTTTGGAAAGTTTCTTTTTGAGAACGAGACTCTCCATTTCTATAACCATCGTGTCACCGGGGACTACCGGTCTTTTAAACCTCGCCTCGTCTACTCCCGCATACAGAATGGCGTATTTTCCTATCTCAAGCCCCAAGCTCTCTATAAGAAGAATACCCCCAACTTGAGCCATAGCCTCTAAGATTAATACCCCCGGAAAGATAGGTAATTGGGGAAAGTGACCGAGAAATTGGGGCTCATTGACGGTAACATTTTTTAAACCTACAACCCTTTTTGGAACATCCAATTCCAATATTCGGTCTACCAGCAGAAAGGGATATCGGTGGGGTAGGTATTCCTTTATCTTATTGATATCCATAACGTAGTTTGTGGACATCGAAATTTAGTTTAACAGAGGAAAGGGCGGTTAAAAGTCCGCCCCGCGGAGGGCTTACTTGATTAGTTCCTTAAGACGTTTTGCCGGTTTAAAAGTGACTACTTTTCTGGCGGGAATGGTTATTATTTCCTTGGTTCGGGGATTTCTTCCTTTTCTTTCGGAGCGTTCTTTAACTTGAAAGATACCAAATCCGGGTAAAGCTATCTTTTCACCCTTCTGAAGGGCATCAGTTATAGTTTCTAGAAAAGCCTTTAAACACCTATCCGCCTGCTTCTTGGATACTCCCGCCTTTTCGGCCGCCCTTGCAATAAGCTCAGCCTTGGTCATCCCTTCACCTCCAAAGATTTAACGTGAGATTATCTTCTATAATTTCCTAAATTCAGAAAAAATGCAAGTAGGAAGAAGAAGTTTTTAAGCGGATATTTCGGTAGTTTCACCAGGTTGAACAATTATAACTTGTGCCTCCGCACAGGAACTTTCCTCAACTTTCTTTTTAAACTCTTCGGGGTCCTGTTTTATGGGCTCCCAAGTGTTGTAGTGCATAGGTATGGCTATTTTGGGTTTTACCAAGTCTACCGCTTTAACTGCCTCGGTAATACCCATAGTAAAGAGGCTTCCTATGGGAAGGAGCATCACATCGGGCTTATAGAGTTCCCCTATAAGGGCCATATCACCGAAAAGCGCGGTGTCACCGGTATGGTAGATTCTAACTCCGTCCAGCTCTACAATCACACCCGCGGGGTTTCCGAGATATATAGGCTCTCCATTATCTTTAATAAGGGAGCTGGAGTGAACTGCGGGTGTGAAGACCAATCTAACCCCTTCCACCTCAAACCATCCACCGATGTTGGCACCTACGGTATTTTTTGCCCCTTGTGATGCCAAATATTGGGCGACCTCAAAGAGACCCACCAGCGGAATACCTTTTTTACCGAAATCCACCGCGTTTTCTATGTGGTCAAAGTGTCCGTGGGTGATGACGACCAAATCAACCTTATCCAGAAGGCTGTCCAAAGTTATACCCGCCGCTTGGGCTTGGGGATTGGAAGTTATAAAGGGGTCTATTAATACCCTTTTGGAACCCTCTATAAGCCAAGTTGCGTGTCCAATAAAAGTCAGTTTCACGCCCATAGGATTTAAAGTTAACTTTCAACCCTTTTGGTGTAAACTCCAAAAACTATGAGAACTTTTTTAGTATTTCTCATCCTCCTATCGCTCCCCCTCTTTGGGTTAAAGTTAAAACCCAACCACAAGTATATCTGTTATGTAGCCTCTGTTTCCGACGGGGATACCATACATTGCAGATTCACCTCCGAAGTTAGTCCCAACGTAAAAACTTACCCCGTGAGGCTCATAGGAATAGATACACCCGAAACGGGAGAGAGAAAGAAAAACACCCCCAAACAGGAAAGGGAATTTGAAGAGGTGGTGCTAAAAGCCTATCACCAATCGGTGGATTTGAGCAGAAGGGATGTAGTCAAAATGGGGCTTGAAGCCAAGGCATTTACGGAAAAGCTTCTAAAAAATGTTTACGTGGTTACTTTGGAAACCGACATCCAGCCAACCGACCATTACGGAAGAATTTTGGGATACATATGGCTTCCCGACGGTAGGTTGCTAAACGCGGAAATAATTTGCAACGGTTACGCCTTACCTTTAACCGTTCCCCCCAATGTAAAGTATGAAAAGCTTTTCCTAAAATGTTTTAGAAAGGCTTTAAAGGAACAAAAGGGATTGTGGGGAGAGCTGGTTAATTGATTATTCCCTTTCCCCAAAGATGGCACTTCCCACTCTTACTATGGTTGCCCCTTCCTCTATTGCCACCGTGTAGTCGTGGCTCATTCCCATTGAAAGTTCGGGGAGTTCCAAGTTGAACTCCTCCGCCAGTTTATCCCTAAGTTCCCTCAGTTTGGCAAAGTAGGGTCTCACCTCTTCGGGGTCTTCCCTGTAAGGGGGGATGGTCATTAATCCCTTTATCCTCAAAGCGGGAGCCTTTTTGAGGATATAGCCAAAGAGTTCGGAGGTTTCTTCCGGTTTTACACCTCCCTTGGTTTCTTCCCCTCCTACGTTAACCTCTACGAGGATATCAACCTCTTTAACCCCTTTTTTGGTTGCCCTTTTCTGAAGCTCGTCCACTAGAGAGGGACGGTCTACCGAATGGATTAAGCTAACTTTGTCAATAATGTATTTAACTTTGTTGGATTGAAGCCTTCCTATAAAGTGCCACTCTATATCGGGTAAATCCTTCAGTTCTTCCCACTTTTTTAGGAATTCTTGAACCCTGTTTTCGCCGAAAACTTTTAGTCCCTCCTCATATGCCCACCTTAAGACGGCGGAAGGTTTGGTTTTTGTAGCCCCCAAAAGTTTTACGCTACTTAGACTCCTTCCCGCCCTTTGGCAGGCTTTTTCTATGTTTTCCCTAACCCTTTGGAGGTTTCTAATAAGCTCCTCTTTGGTTATCTCCATAGGAAAAGTTAAATTTAAAAGCTTTGCGGTTATGGGAGAGGTTAAGGTTCTTCCTCCCGAGGTTAGAAAACTTATAGCGGCGGGAGAGGTTATAGAACGACCCGCCAATGTTGTTAAAGAACTAGTGGAAAACTCTCTAGATGCCCAAGCCAAAAGCGTCTATGTGGAAACCTTGCAGGGGGGGAAACGTCTTATTGAGGTTAGGGACAACGGCAAAGGAATTTTAAAGGAAGACCTTCCCAAGGTTATTCTTGAAGGGGCAACCTCCAAGATTGAAAAGGCGGAAGACCTCTTTTCGGTAAAGACCCTCGGTTTTAGGGGAGAAGCCCTATCTTCAATAGCCGAGGTTTCGCGGATAACCGTAACCAGTAGGCACTTTTCCCAAGATAGGGGTTACCAACTTTTGGCACGCGGAGGTAAAGCCGAATACCTAAGGGAGGTCGCCCATCCTGTTGGAACCACAGTGGTGGTTGAAGAGCTTTTTTTTAACCTCCCCGTTCGGTTGAAATTTTTAAAGAGCGCCAAAACGGAAAGAAAACATATTACGGAAACGGTGGTAACCTACGCTTTGGCAAACCCACAGGTGGCATTTACATTAATCCAAGAGGGGAAAAGGGTTTTGGAACTAAAACCCTCCTCGGTGGAGGAAAGGATTCTGGAAATTTTTAAACTGGAATATCCCCCCTTTAGGGTTCAAGCCCAAAATGAGCTGGGAAAGGCGGAAATTTTTTACTACACCAACTTCAGGAGTAACAAGTTCTTTATATTCCTAAACGGGCGACCCATTTTTAACAGGGAACTACAAACCTACCTGAAAAACAAATTGGGTTACAAAACACTGGCGGTTTTGTTTTTAGAAATCCCCCCCTACTTGGTGGATGTAAACGTTCACCCCCGAAAAGAGGAAGTCCGCTTCCTCCAACAGAGGAAGGTATTAAATCTGCTGGGAAAACTCTTTGGGGAAGAAAAAACCCCCCTACCTCCTCTGGAAATGCTTAAAAATTCCACCGAAACGGAATACCTACAACCCCCGCAGTTTGAAATTTTGGGGCAAGTTGAGGAAACTCTAATAGTCGCCTACCGAAAGGGGTTTATATACTTCTTTGACCAACACCTTTTGGATGAGGTTGTAAATTTTGCCCTCACAGGCGACGAAACCAAAGCTTGCAAAAGTAGCATAAAGGCGGGGGATAAACTTTCCAAAAAACAGATGGAGGAGCTTTTAAGCCGTTGGGAAGCTTTGGGTCTACCCCAAATCTGTCCCCACGGTAGACCAATATTCTTTAAAATCTCCGTTGGAGAAATCCTTAAGAAGTTGGGAAGGTAGTAAATTCCTCCTTTTTCCAAAAACTTGCAAAGGAATTCCCGCTTTAGCAGGCATTAACTTCAACAAGTGTAAAGATTGCTTTACAGCCATGCCGCTTTGCGCAATCTTGACTGAATACCAGAAAGAGTTATAAAAGTCAAGTCCCCAAATCCTTTTTAGGTTTACGTTAATAAAAACAAAACCACAAAACTTGATATTTTAGTGGTTGCGCTAAATTTGGGTTTTTGTAAATAAAAACCCCACTTTTATAGGTTATTAATAAAGATATTTAAATTCTAAATACCAAGTAAGATTTACATTGTAAAAATTACCAAAACTAAACCAGGTTTTAAAGTTTTTTGAAAATATTTGGCCAATTTAGGGGTTTTTAATTTATACAAACCCCACTTATTTTGGTATAATATCACCTAAATCCAAAAGGTTTTAGTTTGGTTTTTAAATAAACTTCTTTGGTTTTAGCGGGTACTAACAAAAAGTGGTTTGTCCAGTTTCGGTTATTATCAAGTTTAAATACAAGTAAGATTTTATCAAAGTCTAAGCCTAAATTAAAAAAGCCAACATCATCGTGGTTAACGCCATGTATCCTCTCCCCTATGGAAGGGGACTTAAAATAAACCCTTTACCCCTTTTGTCAAAACTTTTTCTTGAGAGGTGAAAAAATGGCTTGGAATAACATAGGATACGACTCTTGCGGGGTCGGTTTTCTTTGCAATGTAAAAGGTGAAAGTTCCCACCAAATAGTAAAACTCGGTGTGGAAGCTGTTAAAAACCTCACCCACAGGGGAGCGGTAGGTGCGGACGGGAAAACCGGAGACGGGGTAGGAATTCTCACCCAGATACCCCGTAAGTTCTTTAAGAAATTTTTAAACAAACAAGGATTGACCATTTCCGATATAAATAACTTGGCGGTAGGTTTTATCTTCTCCAAAAGCAGTAAGGGTTTTAAAGCTTTGGAAGAAAAACTTAAAGAGTTTGGTTTTAAAGTGATAACTTACAGGGAAGTTCCCCACAATAACGAAGCCCTCGGTATAGGCGCCTTCAGGGAAAAACCCGAATTGTGGCAAGTTTTAATAGACACCGAAGGTGTGGAAAATCCCGAACTCAAACTATACCTAATTAGAAAATTTATAGAAAGAAACTTTACCGAAGACGAGTTCTATATAGCCTCCCTATCTACCAAGGTAATCGTTTACAAAGGTATGCTTATAGCCCCCTATTTGGACACCTTCTATCCCGACCTAAGGGATGAGGATTTTGAAAGTTCCTTCGTTATATTCCACCAAAGGTATTCAACCAACACCTTACCTAAGTGGTATCTTGCCCAGCCCTTTAGGTGGCTTGCCCACAACGGTGAGATAAACACCATTCGAGGGAACAGAAATTGGATGGATACCCTCCAGCACGAACTCTACCACGAGGTTTTTGGGGAATTTAACGATTGGCTTAAACCGATAATAAAACACGATGAGAGCGACACCGCATCTTTGGATAAGGTTTACGAACTTTTGATTTTTGCAGGTTTTAGCCCCGAACACGCTATAAATATGCTCATTCCTCCAGCGTGGGAGCATATTTCCGACCTACCGAAGGAGGTTAGGGATTTCTTTGAATATCAAGCTCTCTTAATGAAACCTTGGGACGGCCCCGCGGCTATCTGTTTCACCGACGGAGAAAGGGTTGTCGGAGCCCACTTAGACCGAAACGGACTTAGACCCGAACGGTACATACTTACCGAGGATGGACTTTTAATAGTGGGTTCGGAAGTCGGAATGGTGGAAATTGACGAAAGGAAGGTAGCCCAAAGGGGTAGACTCGGACCGGGAGATACCTTAAGCGTAGACCTAAAAGAGGGTAGGATTAAACAAACGGAAGAAGTTTTAAGGGAAATTGCAAACCAAAAACCTTACGGGGAGTGGATAGAGAAATTCCTCTTAAAGCTATCCAACTTGGTAGACCAAAAGGGGAAGATCTTTGACATAAAAACCTACGAAGGGAATAAAGAAGAGATGACCAGAAGGTGGGTAGCCTTTAACTACTCCAAAGAGGAGATAGAGGAGATAATAAAACGCCAGGCGGAAACAGGACATATCTACACCTACTCCATGGGTGACGATACACCCCTCCCGCCCTTGAGGGAAAAACCTGCAAACCTCTTTAGGTTCTTTAAGCAAAGGTTTGCACAGGTTACCAACCCCCCCATAGATCCCATAAGGGAAAAGGTCGTAATGTCGCTAAAAATGAACCTCGGACATAAACCCAACTTCCTCTACGAAAAACCAGAATACGCCAAAAGGTTGCAAATAGAAAGTCCCATACTCCTCGCCCATCAGTTGTTGGGCATAAAAGAAAATTCCACCATTAAGGTTGCCCAAGTTTCCACAACTTACCCCAAAGGGTGGTCTTTAAAAACCGCGTTGGACAACCTATTTAAAAAGGTTGAAGAGGAAATAAAAAACGGCGCTCAAATAGTGATTCTTTCCGACCGCGATTGGTCTCCCGAAAAAAAATACATACCATCCCTCTTGGCCGTTAGCGGACTATTTCAATACCTAAACCGCAAAGGTTTGGCCCACAAAGCCAGTTACATAATAGAAACCGGCGAAGCGAGGGAAGACCACCACATTGCAATGCTCGTCGGTTACGGAGCCAGTGCGGTTCACCCCTACCTGGCTATAGAAACCGTTAAAACCCTTGTTGAGGAAGGAAAACTACAACCCCAAAACCTACCCGAGGAAGCCCCATTGGAAAACAAAATACACCAAGCGGTTACAAACTACATTAAATCCCTTGAAGAGGGGGTCAGAAAGATACTCTCCAAAATGGGTATATCCACCCTAAACTCCTACCAAGCGGCGGAAATCTTTGATGCGGTTTGTCTCAACAAAGATTTTATAGAGGAATACTTTACCGGAACAAACGTTACGGTCGAAGCTTACGGTTTGGAAGATATAGAAAAAATTTACTCCAACTTTTTAGAAAAAGCGTCTAAGCCCAACCCCACGGTTGAAAAAAGCGGTGAAATGAAACAAGGTAGGGGTGAATGGCATGCGTGGAATGCGGAGGTCGTTAGAGCCGTTCACTCCATGTCCCGCTTAGGTGAAAAATATGTTCAGGAGGAACTCCAAAAGGGAAAAATAAACCCCGACCGTTTGGCGAAAAAATTATTTGTAGAAGACCCCAAAGTTTGGGAAAAATTTGAGGAATTTAAAAAGGCAACCCAAAGAAGGGCAACCTTTTATAGAGACCTCCTCAAGGTTAAGCCCAAAGGCCGACCCTTACCCATAGATGAAGTTGAACCGGTGGAAAGTATCCTAAAAAGGTTTGTAATACCGGGAATGTCCATAGGTGCCCTTTCGCCCGAATCTCACGAAACCCTTGCCATAGCTTCCAACCTACTGGGTATGAAAATGTGTTCGGGAGAAGGCGGAGAAGACCCCGAGCGTTACGGCACGCTTAAAAATTGCTCCATAAAACAGGTGGCCAGCGGCCGCTTTGGGGTAACCCCCGAATATCTAATAAACGGTAAAGAGATAGAGATAAAAATAGCCCAAGGTGCCAAGCCGGGAGAAGGCGGGCAGCTTCCCGGACACAAGGTAACCGAATACATTGCAAAACTGCGCCATTCCAAGCCGGGTGTAACACTAATAAGCCCTCCCCCCCACCACGATATTTACTCCATAGAAGATTTAGCCCAACTCATTCACGACCTAAAACAGGCCAACCCTTCCGCCCACGTTGCGGTTAAGTTGGTTTCGGAGGTAGGGGTAGGAACGGTTGCCGCCGGAGTAGCCAAGGCTTATGCCAATATTGTTCAAATATCGGGTGGAGACGGAGGAACGGGAGCTTCCCCTTACAGTTCAATTAAAAATGCCGGCCTCCACTGGGAATACGGTCTTTGGGAAACCCAAAAAGCCCTAATGGAAAACGACCTAAGACACCTAGTAAGGGTTAGGGTAGACGGAGGACTCAAAAACGGAAGGGATGTCCTCATTGCCGCCATAATGGGGGCGGAAGAATTTGGCTTCGGAACCGCCGCGATGATAGCGGAAGGATGCGCAATGATACGCCAATGCCACACCAACAAATGCCCCACCGGTATAGCCACTCAAGATGAAAAGTTACGTCTCAAGTTTAAAGGTAATCCCCAAGATGTAATCGTTTACTTTTTGGCGGTTGCTTGGCACTTAAGGGAACTTATGGCGGAACTGGGAATAAGAACCCTTGACGAGATTATAGGAGATTACTCTCTTCTCGAGGCGGAGAATACCGCGGAAAAACACCCCGAGGCTCCCAAGATAAAAGTTCAAGCCCTTTTAAGGGCTATACCTAAAGACAAACCGAGAAAGTGTGAGGTTTATAGAAACGACAATCCCAACTTTAACTTTAACGATGTACTGCTGGAGGAACTTTCTTACGATATCCATCTGAAGAAAAACATTTCCAAAACTTACCCAATAAGAAACACCTACAGAACCGTTCCCACCAAACTTGTTAAAACCGTTTTGGAAACCAAATACGATGGGAAAATAAAACTAACCTTCAAAGGAACCGCGGGGCAAAGTTTCGGAGCATTTTTACCAAACAGTTTTGAAATAACCCTAATAGGTGAGGCCAACGACTACGTGGCAAAAGGTTTAGGCGGCGGAAAAGTGGTTATAAAACCCTATCCGTGGGAACTCGGTAAAACCGAAGAGCTTGTTTTGGCGGGTAACACCTGCCTTTACGGAGCAACCGGAGGGGAACTATTTATTGCCGGTAAGGTTGGAGAACGTTTTGCCATTAGAAATAGCGGTGCCGTAGCGGTTGTAGAAGGTGCGGGGCACCACTGTTGCGAATATATGACCGAAGGAGTTGTCATAGTTTTAGGAAAAACCGGTTTTAACCTCGGCGCAGGAATGACCGGCGGAAGGGCCTACGTACTTGACTTGGACGGTAGACTGGAAGAAAGGATAAACAGAGGCTACGTATTCCTTCTACCATTAACCGATAAGAGGGCGGAGGTGGAGTTAAAATACTGGATAGACAAACATTACACAGAAACCGGCAGCCTTTGGGCTAAAAAAATACTGGAAAACTGGGAAAAATACAAACCCTTATTCAAAGTTGTAGTTCCCTACGAGACCAAAAGGAGAACTACCGACCCCTTTGCGGACATAGACGAGTGCGAATTCCTACCATTGGAACAAGGGGAAGAAACTCCCACCGACGAAGGGTTAAAGAAAGCGAAAGAACCAAACGAAAAGATTGAAAGAGAAACTTCGGAAACTTTCAAAGGGGAAAAAGAAAGGAACTACCCCGACTGGTTTAAAAAATTTTTAGGATTTTTCGGGGTTTAGTGATTCCCCTTTTTTTATTTCCGAATTCCTAGCCTTTTCCACCAACTCCCTAAGGGCAAACTTCAACTCCCTTAATCCCTCACCGGTTAAAGCACTAATTAAAAACACCGGTAGATTGTATTTTTTCTCAAAATACCTCTTCAGTTCCTCAAGATGTTTTTTATCGCTTTGAGTATCTATTTTGTTTAAAACCACCACTTGGGGTTTTTCCAAGAGCTTAGGGGAATACTCCTTTAGTTCATTCCTTAAAATTTCAAAAGCCTTTTTGGGGTCTCTATCTCTAAAGTCGCCAACGTCAAGGATAAAAGCCAAAACTTTGGTTCTCTCTATGTGTCTTAGAAACTCAAACCCTAAACCTTTTCCTTTATGGGCACCCTCTATAAGTCCCGGGATATCCGCTATAACAAAGGAGTATAAATCGTCAAAACCTACAACCCCTAAGTTGGGTTTTACGGTTGTAAAGGGATAAGGGGCAACTTCCGCCTTTGCATTGGAGAGTCTATTTATAAGGGTGGATTTACCCGCATTGGGAAAACCTACCAATCCTACGTCCGCAATCGATTTGAGTTCCAAAATAATCCACCTTTCCTCACCCTTTTGTCCCTTGGTGGCAAACCTAGGGGCTTGGCGGGTTGGAGTCGCAAAATGGGCGTTACCCAACCCCCCTTTACCTCCCCTTGCTATAACCGCCCTTTGTCGGTCTTCGGTTAAATCCGCAATAACTTCACCCGTTTGGGCATCCTTTACAACCGTTCCCACGGGAACTTCCACTATTAGGTCTCTACCTTTTCTCCCATGTTTTTTCTTTCCCCCTCCCGATTTTCCATTTTCCGCCTTGAGATGTTTTTGAAATTTCAGGTCGTAAAGGGTGTGTTTATTTTTTGTCGCCACAAATATAACATCTCCCCCTTTTCCCCCATCTCCACCGGCCGGTCCCCCTTTGGGGCGGAATTTCTCCCTTAAAAAGGCAACAGCTCCATCTCCCCCGTCACCCGCCTTTACGTATATCTTGACCTTATCTACAAATTCCATAGCGGTAGAAAATTTAAAAAACTTTTTGAATAACCGCCACCCCGTCCCCTAAAGGGCAGATAAAAGAGCTAAGGTCCTTACGATGAAAAATTTCTTTCAAAAAAAACCTCAGTGCGTTAACCCTCAACTTCTTGCTATTGTCGGAAACCACCTCTCTCCTCCACAAAACATCGTCCGCAATGATAATCCCTCCCTTTTTCAGTTTGGGAAGAACGAGTTCCAAACTTTCGCTGTAATTCTGTTTCTCATGGTCAAACACTACTAGGTCCAAACTTTCATCCTCAAAACTTAGGTTGTCAAACACGGTAAGGGCTTCACCGACGTGGTAAACAATTTTCGCTTTTAACCCAAATTGGGAAAAAAGTTCCAACGCCCTTCGACGGTTTTTTTCCTGATAGTCTATACAATGGATGGTGCAATCCCCATTGCAAGCCAAAGCAATCCACAAGACGGAATAACCGAAACCGCTACCGAATTCCACCACCAACCGAGGTTTCAACAACTTTGTGAAAAAATATAACAAGTTTCCCACTTCGGGTTCTACAACTGGAAATTTTTCCTCTTTAGCCAGTTGGTATAGTTTTTCTAACCGCGCATCGGGATAGGCAAGTAAATTCCTCAGATAAGAGGATAGAACGTCCATAGAACCTTACCGGTTGGAGGTGAGATGGGGAGGCGGAGCGGACGGGATTTGAACCCGCGACCTCCGGCTTGACAGGCCGGCGTTCTGACGGGGCTGAACTACCGCTCCAGCCTCCCAAGATAATTAATTATACTATGGTAGGCGGGACGGGACTCGAACCCGTGACCTCCGGCTTGTAAGGCCAGCGCTCTCCCAACTGAGCTACCCGCCTTCAGCGCAAGCTTGCCGGTGTTCCCGCCCTACCAAGGATCCACCGTGCGGAAATATTAATATAACCATTTATTCTTTACAAAAAATATGATATACATCATTAATTTAACGCTTTATCCGAAATTTCCCTAATCCGGTTTATTACCCTCTCTATAATCCACTTGGGGGTTGAAGCTCCGGCGGAAACCCCTACGGTAGAAACACCTCCAAACCACTCCTCCTGCAGTTCCTCCTCCGTTTCTATGTGGTAACTATTAGGGTTTAAGGATTTAGCAATTTTGTACAAACGGGTGGTATTTCCGCTATTTTTCCCACCAATGATAACCATTACATCAACTTTAGGAGCCAA
>DTXZ01000028.1 GCA_012962155.1 Aquificales bacterium | reverse complement strand
TATAAATATCTTTTACACCCTTATCTTTTAAAAATTTAGCCGCATTTGTAATTGTTCCAGCAGTATCTATCATATCGTCTATTAAGATACAGTTTTTATTTTGAACTTCTCCAAATATAGCTGTTACTTCAGAGACATTAGGTTTAGGACGATATTTATCTATAATAACTACTGGCAGTTCCCCCAGCAATTTTGCAAACTTTCTTGCTCTTTTTGCTGCTCCGGCATCTGGCGCAACTACAACAAAATCTTTATCTATTTTTTCTTTTAAATAATCTGCAAAAACTTCCAAAGCTGAATACTCAAAACAAGGAATATTAAAGTTACCTGCTATTTGAGGAGCATGCAAATCTAAAGTAACTATCATGGGGTCCGGGGGAAGCCTCGGGGTGATATTGAACGCTCATTACGGGGATTTTTGTATGTATTATTCCCTCTAAGGTGTTATCCAATAAATTTATGTGGGTTACTTCCACCTCTTTGGGAAGGCTATAGGGGTCCAGCGCAAAGTTGTGGTTTTGGGCCGTTATTTCCACTTCGCCCGTTATAAGGTTTTTAACGGGATGGTTTCCCCCGTGGTGTCCAAATTTTAGTTTATAGGTTCTCCCTCCAAGGGCTATACCTATTATCTGGTGTCCCAAACAGATGCCCATTACCGGTTTTTTGCCGAAAAAGTGTTGGGCCAACTCTATTCCGTAAACCACATTTTTGGGATCACCGGGACCGTTGGATAGAAATATTCCGTCGGGGTTTAGTTCTTCTATTTCCTCAAAGGGTAAATTGGGGGGTAAAACCGCCACCCGGCAACCCTCACCGACAAATCTCCTTAAAATATTAAACTTGACTCCGAAATCTATAACCGCTACCAGTGGACGGTCGTTCAACCTCTTTCGGTAACCCTTGTAAAGGTCCCAATCCCCTATATCCCAATAGTAAATTTCACCGGTTGCAACTTGGGAGACTAAATCTTGTTTGGAAATATCGGGAATATTTCTCGCCTTTTGAACCACACTTTTGGGGTCTAGGTCGGTTGTTGAAATAACCCCCCTTATAACTCCCCGCTCCCTTATCCTTTTAACGAGAGCGCGGGTATCTATTCCCCTTATACCTACAATACCATATTCTTTAAGGTAGGTATCCAAATCCTTTTTAGCCCTCCAGTTGGAAACTATAGGTGAAAGCTCCTTTATTACAAATCCGTTTACCCAAACTTTTGAACTTTCGGTGTCCTCATCGTTTACGCCGCAATTACCAATTTGGGTATAGGTCATGGTTACTATTTGCCCTTTGTAGGAAGGGTCGGTAAGGATTTCTTGATAACCGGTCATGGATGTGTTGAAAACTACCTCTCCACCCGTTTCCCCTTCCGCCCCAAGCGAATAACCGAAGAAAACGGTTCCGTCCTCCAACCCCAAAATAGCCCTTTTTAGCATTCTAAAGAAACTAAAGTCTATCCCGCTAACTCTTTAAAGAGCTCCCCGTATTTTTTTGCGGTATTTTCTATGGAGTAGAGCTTTGCGGTATCCTTCGCCCTTTGGGCTATAGCCCAATATTCATTTTCTTCTAGGGATAAAACCCTTTCCATAGCCTTTAAAAGCGCTTTGGGGTTTTCCGACTCTACCAAAAATCCGTTTCTTCCATCTTTTAGGTAAGAAGGTATCCCACCTACGGCGGTGGATATTGCAACCATTCCCGTAGCCATAGCTTGAAGCAAAGCCCCCGCTATACCCTCCAATCTCGATGAGAGAACGAAAAAATCACCGGCATTGAGTAAATCGGGAATATCTTTTCTAAACCCCAGTCCCCAAACCTTCCCTTCCAATCCTAGTTTTCTTATCAGTTCTTTAGCCCTTGGGCTATCGGTTTCGTGTCCGACGAGTAAGAGAAAGCAATCTTTACACCTCAATAGGGAAAAGGCTTCCAATAGTATATCCTGACCTTTAACAGGGGGATTCCAATTGGCCACATTAATAAAAATCTTGCCCTTCAAGGGCAGGTTTAACTTCCTTCTCAACTCCCTTTTTTTGTCTCTGTAATCTCCAAATCTCTCAAGGTCTATACCGCTTGGGATATAGACCAATTTTTTTGGAAAAAAATTTTTCTTCTTTAGGAGTTTATATATACCCTCGGAAACAACCACAATACGGTCGGCAATTCGGTATTTAAACCACTTAGAAAAAGGGGAGGGGGTTCGGCCACTCCTACGGACGAAAACCAATTTCGGTTTTTTCCTTAAAAGGGGAAAGGTAAAACGTATAAAGTCAATGGCATGGGGGGAATTTCCCACAACTATGTCATATCCATTTTCCTCTATTACCTTCTTTAATCGCCACCAATTTCGGGGGTCAAACCTGCTTTTACTCCCTTTGTGGTCTTCAAAAAAGTGGATCCTTACGGGGTAGGGTTTTAACCTCTCCACCATTTCGGTATATTGGTAGGCGAGGGCTATACCTATATCTATTCCTAATCTTGCCAGCTCGCGGGTTGTCAAATACACCTGCTCCTTTGTTCCTCCCCATCCTAGCCCGTCTACAACTTGAAGAACCTTAAAAGTCCTCATTTCTTTATTGCATACTCGGGTTGGTAACCTATCACATGCTCCTTTAGGATTTTTAGCTTTGTAGTTCCTTCACACTTTAAAACGACATAGTTCTCTTCTATCTTGTCCACCGTTCCCACTATACCGGCGGAGGTTATTACCTTATCTCCAACTTTAAGGTTTTGTAAAAACCTCTGATGTTCTTGGCGTCTCTTCCTTTCGGGTCTAATCAAAAGAAAGTAAAATAGGGCTATAAAAATGGCAAAAAACAAAAGGTTGGTTATTAAAAAACCGAATCCTCCACCTTGCATGGTTACACCCCCATTATTTCAAACGCTCGGCAACAAAGATGGTAATATCCCTCATTCGGTTGGAGTAACCCCATTCGTTGTCATACCAAGCGACAATGTGAGCCATATTTCCACCCACCACTTTGGTTAAAAGCCCGTCAAAAATGGCCGAGTAAGGGTTTCCCACAATGTCTTGGGAAACTATGGGGTCTTCGGTGTATTGGAGAATTCCCTTAAGCTCGCCTTCGGAGGCCTCTTTCATAACCTTGTTTATCTCTTCCGCGGAGGTCTCTTTTTCCAAAATGACCACTAAATCTATCATGGAACCGTCGGGAACGGGAACCCTTCGGGCTTCCGCTTCCAGTTTTCCTTTTAAGGAAGGTAGCACCTCTCCGGTAGCCTTTGCCGCACCGGTGGTGGTCGGTATAATGTTTATTGCGGCGGCCCTAGCCCTTCTCAAATCTTTGTGAGTTCCGTCCAAAAGCCTTTGGTCCATAGTGTAAGCGTGGGTAGTGGTCATCACCCCTTTAACGATTCCAAACCTCTCGTTTAGCACCTTTGCAACGGGTGCCAAGCAATTTGTTGTGCAGGAGGCGTTGGATATTATATTGTCTCTGTTGGGGTCATACTGCCGATGGTTTACACCTAAAACAATAGTTTTATCCACCTTTTTACCGGGTGCGGAAATAATTACCTTTTTGGCTCCCGCTTTTAGGTGTTTGCCCGCCCCTTCGCGGTCTCTAAATCTTCCGGTGCATTCTAAGACTATATCAACTTCTAAATCCTTCCAAGGTAGTTTTTCGGGGTCTGCTTCGCTGAAAACTTTTATCTCCCTACCGTCTATAACCAAAGTATTTTCGTCCTTTACCACCACCTTTCCTTCGTATGCTCCGTGAACCGAATCGTATTTAAAAAGATGGGCGCTACTTTTCGCGCCGGCCAAATCATTTATCGCTACTATTTCAATCTCATTCAAAATGGAAGGGTCTACACAATTGGCGAAAACCACTTTGGAAGAACCCTTTAAAGCTTCAAAGAATGCCCTTAAAGTTCCCCTTCCTATTCTACCAAAACCATTAATGGCAACTTTTATAGCCATAGAACCTAAATTGTAGCCACTAATTGCCAATACCCTTATTGTGTTTATGTCCAAGCTCCTTTTGTTGGTAAACTACGGAGGTCCCACTCTCGGAAAGGAAAAGGAATACCTTAGGAGGCTCTTTTCCGACGAGGTTCTCTTTCCCCTTCCTAAACCTTTGAGGGTATTTACAGGAAATTTAATTGCCACCTTAAGGTGGAGGGAAACCAGGAAAATACTTTCCTCCATAGGAGGAAAAAGCCCCCTTTTGGAGCAAACCCTTTGGCAGGCCAAGGCTTTGGCTAAACTTCTCAAAGGCTGGGATGTAAAAGTGGCAATGAGATATTCCCACCCCCTTTTGGAGCAAGCCCTTAAAAACTTAGGGAAGGTTCACCGTTTGGTTATCTTTCCCCTCTTTCCCCACTACTCGTTTGCCACCTACCTTACCGTGGAGAGGGTTGTAAAAAGGCTGCATCCCAAGGCGGTTTTTACCCAACCCTTTTACAACTGCGAAGCTTTTATAAGGGGATGGGTTTCACAAATAGAGACTACATTAAAAGAAAAAAAAATATCCTCGCCATTTTTGGTATTTTCCGCCCACAGTTTGCCCCTCTATTTGGTAAAAAAATACCGCGACCCCTATCCCCTGCAGGTTGAAGAGAGTGCAAAACTAATCGCCCAAAGTTTATCCCTTCCCTTTAAAGTTTCCTACCAAAGCAGGGTGGGACCCCTAAAGTGGCTTTCACCCTCAACGGAAGAGGTTATAAAAGAGCTTTCTCGCAGAGGTGTTAAGGAATTGGTTGTGGTCCCCATCAGCTTTACCGCGGAAAACAGCGAAACTTTGCAAGAGATAGACCAAAACTACCAAAATTTGGCAAAATCTCTCGGAATAAAAGACTTTATCAGGGTTAAAATCCCTTACGACCACCCTTGGTGGATTGAATGTTTTAAAGAAAACTTTTTAAAGGCTTTAGGCTAAAAGATTTCCTTCACGAGTTTTTCGAAAATCTTTCCCCTCTCTTCGTAAGACTTAAATTGGTCAAAAGAAGCGCTGGCGGGGGAAAAGAGGAGGATGTCCCCCTTTGCCACTTTACCTTTAGCCAACCTTAAAGCCTCCTCCAAAGTTTTCACCCTTTCGGTTGGAACACAGTCTTTAAAGGTTTCAACCAGCTTATCTCCGTTTTCGCCGTAGGCGATAGCCACTTTTACTCGCTTTTTAAAAAGCTCCCGGAGGGGGGTAAAATCCGCTCCCTTATCTTTACCCCCGAAAATTAGAACCACCTTTTTGTCAAAGGATTGGAGAGCCATCTTTAAGGCATTGGGGGTTGTGGACTTGCTGTCGTTGTAAACTTTTAAACCTTTAAAATCCCCCAAATATTGCAACCGGTAGGGTAGACCCCTAAACTCGTATAAGACCTCCCTTATCACCTTTGGGGGAACCCCAAAAATTCTTCCGACCGCGCTGGCAACCGCCGAATTCCAAGCGTTGTGAATACCTTTTATTTTAAGTTTTTTCCACTCAAACAGTTTCTCTCCTTCGAAATAAACCCATCCGTCGGATCTTATCTCAATCTCTCCACCTTTACCGAAAAGGAGCTTTTTGGCACGGGAAGGGGTTTTTTTAACTTCCTCTTGCCATCCATTGAGGAACAGAAGGTCTCCCTCCCTCTGTTGCAGGAAAATCTTGTATTTACCCCTTAGGTAGTCCTCCAGATCTCTGTGCCAATCCAAGTGGTCGGGGGCAAAATTGAGAAAAACCCCCACCGAGGGGCGGAAAGTTTTTAAGGTGTAACCTTGAAAGGAAGAGACCTCCAAAACCGCGATACCGGACGAGGTTTGGGAGACTATTTCGCTAAAAGGTCTTCCGATGTTTCCACCTTCGTAAACCCCCGACAGGTAACTCTTTAAGATTAGATAAACCAAACGGGTTGTAGTAGATTTCCCGTCCGTTCCCGTTATCGCAACTACACTTCCTTTCCAAAAGCGGTAGGCGAGTTCCGTTTCCCCTATGAGTTCCTTATTCCGCGAGAGTCCAAAAAGGGGGTGAAAAGGGGGAATTCCGGGAGAAACCACTACGGTGGAAGTGCTTTTTAGATAACTTTGCCAGTTTGGAGTCTTATCGTCCACCAAAAGGTGGGGTAGATTTCTTAACTCCAAAAGTTTGGAGGCCGCTTTCCCGCTTTTGCCCTTTCCAAAAATAAGATACATAAGGGAGGGAATTAACGATTGAAACCTTTTTGTCTTAACTTTGTCAAAATCCTGCTTATATTACTGTCGGAAGGATAGGTAGGCGAGGACGGTTGGGGTTGGGGAGGAGTCGGCGGCTGCTCCGCGGGGGGTTTTTCCGGCTTCTTAGTCGGTTGGGAGGAGGCTTTGTAACCGCCGGTCTCCTGCTGAAAGCCGGTGGCAATAATGGTTACTTCAAATTTATCCGTTTCGGGAACCAATGTGGCTCCAAACACCACGAGGTTGTCCGCCGCCAATTCGTTTTCAATTCTTTGCATAGCGTAGTCCAAATCCGCCAAGGTAATATTTTCATCCGCCCAGAAGGTAACTATCAACTTGGAGGCACCGCTGATGCTTTCTCCCTCTAACAAGGGAGAACGGATAGCTTGGTCTATAGCCTCCTCTATGCGGTTGTCACCGGAGGCGCTTCCCAATCCTATAAGGGAGAGTCCGCCGTTTTTCAATACCGTTTGAACGTCTGCAAAGTCTATATTAATAAGGGCGGGTTCCACAACTACCTTTGTTATTCCCCTAACCGCTTTGGACAAAACTTGATCTACCATTTTAAAGGCTTCCGATAGTTTAAGGTTGGTTATATCCATTTCCAATAGCCTTTGGTTGTGGACCACTATATAGGCATCGGTAGTTTCCCTTATTCTCTCCAAACCTTTGCGGGCTATTTCCATTCTCTGTTTTCCCTCAAAGCGGAAGGGCATGGTAACCACGGCAACGGTTAGTTTTCCCAAGTCCTTTGCCACCTGTGCTATAACGGGAGCGGCACCCGTTCCCGTTCCACCCCCCAAGCCCGCCGCTATAAATACCATATCCGCATCGTGAACTATTTCTTTTATCTTTTCTATATCTTCCACGGCCGCCTGCTCCCCTATCTCCGGTTTGGAACCCGCCCCCAGTCCGCGGGTTATCTTCTCGCCTATCTGAATTTTGTTGGGAACCGAAAGGAGGGAAAGGTGTTGAACGTCGGTATTTACCGCAAAGACTTCAACCCCTTCAATACCATCTTGCACCATACGATTTACCGCGTTACAACCCGCACCCCCTACACCGATAACCTTTATAATGGTAGGATTTATGCTATCCATACTATTCCTCCGATATTAAATTTTTAAAGAAGTTCATTATTTTGCTCCATAGGTTTTGTTTTTTGGGTTTTTCCTCCAGAGATTCCACCAAAGTCGCTTCCTCGTAAGTCGGTTCTATTTTCTTTTCATTTAAAAGTAGAGGATTGTTACTACCGGAGGTTTCTTCCCACCACCATTCCCTTCCCCGTCTTATAAGTTCTACAACCCCCCTTGCCGGCGCAAAATCGGTTTCCAATAGATCCCCCTTTTGGGCAAATTCGGCGTCGTAATACGTTAAGTATTTACCTTTTCCTATTCTCACTAAGCAGTAGGGTATTTCCACCTCCTCTATCAATTCCTCTACAAGTTCCTTAAAATGGGGAAGGCGGGCTCCTCCTCCTATTAAAACTATTTCGTCCAAATCTTTTGTTATATCTATCTGTTTATCTTCAAACAATTTTTCAAAAATTTTTGCCAAAATTTCCGCTACAACGCCTTTTAGAATGTTTCCTATTTCGTTTTTACTTACGGTTATAACATCTCCTTCTTCCAATTCAAGGGTTATATTTTCCTCTTCTACCTCCAAGGAGTAACCTTGTCTTCGGTAATATCCTATATCTTTTATCAGTTCTTGGGCATTCTTGGTCGGTATTTTGTATTGTGCAGAGAGTATTTCAATAGCATCCCTTATTCCGCCCGATATAACTCCGGTAATTTCGGGACTACCGTCAACGAAATAGGAAAATCCCGTTGTGGTATGTCCAAAATCTATTAAAAGAATTCTTTTTTTGCTGTCTTCTTCCGTTAAAATCTCGTAAGAAGCGGTAAAGACCGGTAACATAATTCGGTTTACGTCGTAATTTAAACTACGAACTAGGTTTCTTAGGTTTAAATAAACCTGCTTTTTCAGTTTTATAACGTGATAAACCCCTTCTATAGTTGTCGCATGGAGACCTACCGGTTCATAGTATTTTTCCCCGTCCAACAAGAAGTATTTAGGAACTATATGAATTATTTCGTATTCCGGTTCTTGAGATTCCCTTCTTACCATTTCGCTAAGCTCCTTTAAATGTTCCTCTTTAACTTCCGAAAATTCCCCTTCTTGGGGGGAAGAAATCTGAAGACTTACGGAGGTATTGGAATACTTTACTTTGGGATGGGAAACTAGAAGGTAAAGCTTACCAATTTCCCCGCCGTTTCTATCCCTTACAGAATCTAAAATTTCTCTAATCGCATTTCGGGCAGAGGAAGCCCTTACAATGACCCCTTCCTCTATTCCCTTTGATTCTCTTTTATCAACAAAAAGAGGTTCGGTTCGTATATCGTCGTCATCGTCTATAAAACTAACCAAAACTTTTATATATCCGCTACCTATATCTAAAATACCGATAGTTTCACTCATCGGTTCTCTCCTTAAATATTTTTATGTAAATAGACTTTTTTCCTAAAAGGTTTATATGCTTTTTTTCTCCGTATATGGCAGAAATTCGGTGAACATAGTTATTTACAAGCTCCGTATTCCTATTTACCAGTTCTTTTTTCGCCAAAAGTTCCACCTTATCACCCTTCAGGTAAACTATTGTGTTTTTCACAAAAACTTTTTTTATTCCCAAATTCCTGTGTAATTCGGGAATAACTTTTCCACTTATACCGTTGTAAATATTTCCAAAATCCCAATTTTTTTGGGAATCATAAATTTCTAAAACCTGTTTCGGTTTTTTAAAACCGAAAATTAATCCATTTGTGGCTATATTGTACCTCCCATTTAAGGAAGCTATCGCCTTATTGGTGTAGAGTTTAATTATCAGGTAACCGCTACGCCAATCGAAGTCCAATATTTTTAAATTTCTTATATAGTATTCGGTTTCCCTTTTCAATTGACTCAAAAGGTAATCTCTATTTATTAATAATAGTAAGTAGTTGTTATCCAGTTCCCTACTAATAATTTCCTTTGTTATAAGGGCTAATTCCCTTTTACTGCCGTCCGCCAATACAGAAACATGTTTTATTTCAAAAAAAGGGATTACCTTAATTACCGATACAGAAAAAAGCAGTAAAAAAAAAGCAATACCCCCCGCGAAAATTTTTAAAAAATCAAAAAGCCTCGAGGTTTTCCTCAAGCGTACCATTTTAGTCTTATAAAATTAACTCTATCAGTTCTTCAAAGGTTAAACCGTCTATTTTTGCCATCAGCGGTAGCAAGCTCGTTTCGGTCATACCGGGAATGGTATTTACCTCCAAAACAAATAACCTCTCCTTGGAGGAGTCGTAACGGAAGTCCACCCTACAGAGTTTTTTTATTTCCAAAGCCTTTACCACTTTTGCGGTTAGAGACTTTACTTCCTCTCTTAGCTCCCCTTTAACAGGTTTAAATTCCGCCAACCCTTCGGTGTATTTGGTTTCAAAATCGTATAACGATTTTTTAGGAATTATCTCCAAAGGTGTGAATATCCTTCCGCCTGCAAATCCGCAGGTAAATTCCCTTCCCTCTATAAATTCTTCTACCAAAACCTTTTCCGAAAGGTTGAGAATCTCAATAACGGAACTTTTTAACTCGGATAGGTTGTTTACCACCCTTAAACCGACGCTGGAACCTCCGGTGGCAGGTTTTACAACCGCGGGAAAGGAGTTCCATTTCTCTACCGCTGGAAGTTCCTTTTTATCTTTTATCGCCACCCATCGGGGAGTATTTATACCAAAAGTTTCCAAAAGGCGTTTAGCCCAATCTTTATCCATGCAGAGGGCGGAAACTTTTACCCCTTCCCCTACGTAGGGTAATCCCAAACATTCCAAAAATCCCTGAACGGTTCCGTCTTCCCCCGGGCTTCCGTGTAGGATGGGAAAAACCAAATCGGGAGAAAACTCGGCCAATTTAGTAACCAATCCTTTTTCCAGTTCAAACTCCTTTACGAGATAGCCCAAATTCTTTAATGCTTTGGAAACCGCCCTAGCGCTTTTGCGTGATATATTGGCTTCGGGAGAGGTTCCTCCATAAATAACCGCAATCCTTTTCATAAGAAAGGATTTTTGTCTTAAAAATTGGAGGGTAAAGTTATTACCGTCGTGTAGGTGCCGTTAGAGTTCCCAAAAATCCAACATAGTTCTACTTTATAAGTTCCATTTGAAAGTTGGAAGGAACTTAAACCGTAATAAATTTTCTTTCCATTTTCCGGGTTGGTATAGCATACTATACAACTGTTTAAATTAGTGCATACGTCGGGACTGGAACAATAAACGGAACTGGTGCAGGAGGATAAAAGCTCTTCGCAAGAGTCTTTTCCAATGCAATTTTCAAGTTTTTGAGGATTGGCCAGTAGCTCTTGAGACGCGTCGGCAGCTCGCGATGATACGGTATTTCTAATCTTTAGGTTTAGAAAAAAAACTACCGCATTAAATAGTGCCACTAAAGTGAGGGTAAGAATTATTACAGAGACAAGAAATTCTAAAAGCGAAAAGGCTTTTCTAGAATTTACAATTACATTTCTTTGCGGTACCATCCCAAACCCCTTCGCAAATTCTAAAGGAATCTGTTTTAACGCAATTTACCGAAGCCCCTTCTCCATTTACGGCGTATATGCTATTTTTGGAGGTAAAAATTCCAAATTTATTAACTCTTAATTTGTAAGAGGGATTTTTTAAAGCGAAGGTAACTTGTAACGAGATATCTTTTTCCTTAGATGTGCAATCCGTGTCCTTATAAATGGTTAAAGATCTTCCGCCGTCGGTTAAATCGGCGCAAAAGACCATTTTTTGCGTTTTGGCTTTAAGCTGCATATCCTTTAGGGCAAGAAAAACCTTATGGGTTTCTTCCTCAACGCGAATTTTTTGGGAATAGCTTTTATAAGCGGGAATAGCCACCGATACCAAAATAGCCACTATAACCAATACTATTACCAGCTCGATTAGACTAAAACCTTTTGACATAGCCTATTTTAGAAAAATAACAGGGAAGAAAAAAATTTAACCGTTAATCTGATTCCACTGCTCCACCCCACCTTTTAAAACTTTAACGTTTCTGTAACCTACGAGGTCTAGGGCCATTTTTGCCATGGAAGCGCGAATAGCGAAGTTGCAAACCAATACGACGGTTCCCTCTTTGGGAATCTCACTTAGGCGATTCATAAGTTCCCTGAGTGGGATTACCTTTACGGTGAGACCTTGGGCTTTAAAAGGCATTTTTTGTACTTCGCACTCCTCCCTTACATCCACTATTAAGGGTTTTTCCCCTTTTTCAATCATTTCCTTAAGTTGTTCGGGGAATATAAAGCCTACAACAGCCGGTATTTTTACATCCCCGCCGCAGGGAACGGAATTCCTCAGGTCAAATCCTTCAAAGTATTTTTTTACCAGTTCAACACTCATAGTTTTTCAAATTTACCGCTTACAAACAGGGGAAGTTGTGATTTAAACTATCCCTCAAGGGGATTTATTTGGTTTATCACCATTAAAAGTAATGGGAGATTTTGGGAAACTTTTGGTGTTACTCGGGATATTCCTAACGGTTTTGGGGACTTTAACAATTGTCCTACCCAAACTAAACATCCCTTTGGGAAACCTTCCGGGGGATATAAAGGTGGAAAAGGGCAACTTTACCTTATACTTTCCGATAGTTAGCTCTTTACTTATAAGCCTCGTTCTTACGGTAATTATAAACCTTTTAATTTCCATTTTCGGTAAGCATTAAAAACACCCTTTTGACGATTCTCATTTTCAAATGCACTTTTAAGGTTTAACTTAAAAATCAAACCAAATTTTTAGGAGGTGGAGTTATGCCTAAAATAAACAGATACAGCGAATTAATCCAGCATGCTAAAACCGAAGCTAAAGTGGACTATGTTGATAGACACTCTCCCTTTGTTTATGTAGAAGGGGAAGCGGTAAAGGGACAAAAACTCAAAGTAAAGGTTAAAGTCGGAAAGGATTACGCCCACCCTATGGACCACGACCACTACATAGCCTACGTTCAACTTTGGGATGGGGAAACCTTATTAGGACACGTTCAGATTCAGCCCGAAATGCTGGGCAACCAAAAAGACAAAGTAGAGGTAGATTTCTACATCATTCCAATGAAAAGGAAACTGAAACTCCACGCTATGTCCTACTGCACTAAACACGGTCTTTGGGAAAGCGATATCGTAGAGGTAGAAGTAAAAGAACCCGAAACGGTAAGCGCTTAATATTTTTCCTTAACTTTTTTTTCAACTTTTGTTAGTTATAACTAACCAACTTAGTTGGTTAAAATCTTGTTTTTCCTTTTCAAATTTTTATAATCCCCAAAGTATGAGCTGGAATCAAAATCCTTGGCAGGGCCAGGTAGCCCAGGAAGTTAAGCAAAGCCTTTTCGTTAGGACTATGAACTATACCGCTTTGTGGACCGTTCTTTACGGTCTTTTTGTCGCCTTCTTTATAGGAAGCGGCCTCGACAGGGTTTTTGCCAATCCGATAATTTCGCTCATTCTGGTTTTCATGGTAATTGGTGGTTCTTTTCTAATAAGGGACCCCTTAACGGCCTCAAAAGGTATCCTTTACGGTTACGGAGCTTTCACTTCGTTTGCGCTGGCGGCGATAAGCTCATTCTTTATACATCTGGTAGGTTATTACCACTCCGGAATCCTATTCGGGGCGTTGGTAACTACATTCTTAATAGGTGGAGCTACCGTTATTGCCGCCCGTAGCGTAAATATTTCCCAGGACAAGGCCCAAGCGGTGGTGAAATTCTTAATCATAATAGGTATTGCGGCGTTTGTGGCAAGCTTGATAAATCTTTTCCTTAAGTCGGGTATTTTGGGACTAATAATAGCGGTAGTCTTTTTGGTATGGTCCGTTGCGGCACTTTTTATAACCTTAAACCAATTGGATGAAATAGAAACGGTTTTGGGTAACAACCCCGAAGCAATGGATAGAATTGCCCTCTGGGAGTCGGTAAGCGTATTTATACTCTTTTACAACATCTTTATAAGCCTTCTAGAAATCTTGCTTTCCTTATTTGGGAATAACGAAGATTGATTTCCTTTTAACTTCCTCTCTTATTACCCTGAGTTCGTTTTATAGTAAGTCCCAGCTATTCTTTTTTTTCGCTAATGTAGGTATTTATTAACCTCATTATGGGAAAAGTAAAGACGAGGTTTGCGCCTTCCCCTACCGGTTGGCTCCACTTGGGTAACGCCCGAACCGCCATATTTAGTTACCTTTTTGCCAAGCATCACGGGGGTCGGTTGGTTTTGAGAATTGAAGACACCGATAGGGAACGCTCCAAAAAGGAGTTTGAAACCGCAATTATTGAAGACCTAAAATGGCTAGGTATAGATTGGGATGAGGGACCTTACCGTCAAAGTGAGCGTTTTGAAATTTACAAAAAATATGTAGATCTTCTTTTAGAAAAGGGCTACGCCTACAGGTGTTTTTGCACCCAAGAGGAATTGGAAGCGGAAAGGGAAAAGGCTAAAAAGGAGGGTAGACCTTACCGCTACAACGGTAAATGTAGGCATCTTTCCAAAGAGGAGATAGAGAAAAATCTAAAAGAGGGAAAACCCTACACCATAAGATTTAAAGTTCCCGACGGTAGGGAAATAGTTTTCAACGACCTTATAAAGGGAGAGGTTAGGTTTAACGTAAACGATTTTGGGGATTTTGTAATAGTCCGTTCCGACGGAAGTCCCGTTTACAACTTCGTGGTGGTTATAGACGACGCCATTATGGGAATAACCCACGTTATTAGAGGGGAAGACCACCTTTCCAATACTCCCAAACAGATTTTGCTTTACGAAGCGTTGGGGTTCCCTATACCCAAGTTTGCCCACCTGCCCATTATTTTGGGAGAGGATAGGAGCAAACTTTCCAAAAGACACGGGGCGGTTTCCGTTAGGCAATACCGCATAGATGGCTATCTTCCCGAAGCCTTGCTAAACTTCCTATCGCTACTCGGTTGGTATCCCAAAGATGGCAAAGAAATCCTCTCCAAGGAAGAACTAATTGAACGTTTTGATTTGGAGGATATTCACAACGCACCTGCAGTCTTCAACAGGGAAAAGCTCCACTGGATGAACGGGGTTTACATAAGGGAGGTTCTCGACTTGGACGACCTCACCCAAAGGGTTATAAACTACCTCAAACAGTACGGGGAAAAACTCTCCCCCGAAGACCAAAAGGTGGCAAAAGAAATATTAAAAAAACCCTTTGGGTATGTAAAAGAGGTGGTCTCCAAAGTAAGGGACAGTTTCTTTACCCTAAAGGAGTTCCCCCAAAGGGCTAAACCCTTCTTTTTAGAAGAATACACCCTCTCCCCCGAAGCGGAAAAACAGATAGAAAAGGCAACTCCCGAAGTCGCCAAAAATATAACCCAACTCTTTCTTGAAAAGGTTAAAAAGGCGGAAACCTTTGGAGGGGAGGAGTTTAAAAAGGCGGCAAAGGAGGTCTCAAAAGAGCTAAAACTCAAGCCGGGAATGGTGTTTAAAACCCTTAGGATTGCCCTTACCGGCGAAACCCAAGGGGTGGGACTGGATTTATTGGCAGACGTTGTGGGCAAGGATTCCGTTATAAAGAGATTGGAAAGATTTTTAACACTTTTAAAATAACCTCCTTTACTATGAAAAGGTTGCTAATAGGTTTGGGTTTTTCCCTTTCCTGTTTAAGCCTTTCTTTTGCGGAGGCTCCTCAGGATGGTCCGGCGGACGAAAGTGCCTACTGGATTTTGAAAATTGATGGGAGACTAACCCCTATACCCGTTTTATCCACCCATACAATTGATTTTGGAAAGATTCAAGTGGGGGAGGTAAAAAGGGCGAAAGTTGAAATAACCAACAAAGGTTACGGAGACCTCGTAATAAAAAAGGTTTTATTGAATAAAGGGGTCAATTTCGGTATTTACAAGACCACCTGTACCAAACCTTTGGATTACCTCCAATCCTGTAAGATAATAATTGAATTCAAACCTACAGAGGTGGGAGATTTTAGCGATACCCTCCAAATAGTTACCAACGACCCCGAAAACCCGATATATACCGTATATTTGAAAGGTTCCGCTGAAGGGGCAACGATAATAGTTCCCCAAGAGAAGGTTAAAGAGGCAAAACCGGTGGTGGTAAAACCCCTTCCTTCGCCGCCTGAGGAGGTAAAAAAAGAGACTCCCAAAAAGGAAGAAAAACCCAAACCCCAACCCAAAGAGAAAAGGGAAAAGCTGATAAAACCAAAGGTTGCGGTCTGGGAAGTCAAACCCTGCGACACCCTTTGGGATATTTCCAACGAGGTTTACGGAACCCCATTGCTGTGGGGAGCAATCTACGAGGCCAATAGAGATAGGATAAGCGACCCCTGGATTATAGAGGTTGGAACAAAGCTCAAAATCCCTACCCTCACCCCCCAGCAGGCGAAAAAGTATAAAGAGGAAACCCTGCGTATGATGGAGGAGATGGCGGATAGGCCCTTAGGTCCTAAATGCCCTTATTAAATCTCGTCGCTGAAAATCTTTTCGGGAATTTCCGCCTTTATTATCCCCTTTTCCCGTCCCAATTTCAAAAGCAGATAAACCGCTTCCCTACCTTCTTTTCCGTAGTCTACCGTTCTCTCGTTTACATACATAGAGACAAACCTCTCACTCCTTTCGGGGTCTTGCTCCAATCCCCTTGCAAATTTTCGGGCGTATTTCATAGCATCATCTTTGTGAGTTAGGGCGTAGGTAATGCTTTCCCTCATAAG
Source organism: Aquificales bacterium (assembly GCA_012962155.1). Taxonomy (GTDB): domain Bacteria; phylum Aquificota; class Aquificia; order Aquificales; family QOAS01; genus QOAS01. Next base: position 4,358 of record DTXZ01000028.1, on the reverse strand, counting down.
TTGGGCTAAGAGGTCTATAAGCTCCTTTCCTAGGTCCTTGCGAACTACGTTGCACCCCAAAGGTAGGGGGAGGTTATATTTTTCCTTCCACCACCCGCCGAGGTCTACATATTTTTGAAGCCCGAAATCTTTGTAGGTAAGTTGCCCCTCGTGGATTACCAGTCCCGCATCTACCTCCCCGCCGACCACCGCGGGGAGAATGTCCTCAAAGTAATACTCAACAGGTGTAAAATCGGGTTCAAAGAGCTTTAAGGTTAGATAGGCGGTAGTCCACTTTCCGGGTATAGCAATTTTTTTTCCCTTAAGGGTTTCCAATGGCTCTTTGGAAACCACTATGGGCCCGTAACCGTCCCCTACGCTCCCTCCTGAGGGAAGGACTACATATTTATCCGCAATGTAGGGATAAGCGTGAAAAGACACCGCGGAAACTTCCCACTTACCCTCTTTGGCGTCGCGGTTTAAACTCTCTATATCCTTTAGGATATGTTTAAATTCCAAACCTTTGGTATCTATTTTTTTTGCAACCAAAGGGTAGAACATAAAGGCGTCGTCGCTATCGGGTGAATGGGCGACATGGATAACCCTTTTTTCCATAACCCAACAATTTTATGGGATTATTTTTCCTCTATGGATTTGGCTCAAGTGCGCCAGCTCTTTGAAAGTTTAAAGGGAAAAATTCAAACTCCCCGGGACTTGGAAAAACTGCGTCAGACCTTCTTGGGAAAAAAAGGTTACGTAACCCAACTCTTTAAGGAACTAAGAAATGCCACTCCCGAGAAAAGAAGGGAGTTGGGAAAACTTATAAACGCTTTAAGGGAGGAAATTGATGAGTTTATAAAACTCAAGGGTGAAGAGCTAAAAAGAAAAGAATTGGAGGAAAAACTTAAAGCGGAAAGGCTGGATATAACTCTGCCGGGCGATACCGTTCTACCGATAGGCTCTAAGCACCCCCTCAGTGCGGTTATAGAGGAGATAACCGAGATATTCAAACAGATGGGTTTCTCCGTTGAAACGGGTCCCGAGGTGGAAAAAGAGGAATACAACTTCGACATGCTCAACATTCCCAAATACCACCCCGCAAGGGATATGCAAGATACCTTTTACGTGAACGAAAAGGGTTATCTCCTTAGGACCCACACCTCGCCCGTTCAGGTTAGAACCCTACTAAAGAGGGAACCCCCCGTACAAATAATTGCACCCGGAAGGGTTTATAGGCGCGACGACGACCCCACCCACTCGCCGATGTTTTTCCAAGTGGAGGGTTTGGTTGTAAACGAAAGTGTAAGTTTCGCCAATATGGTTTTTGTCCTCAAGGTGTTCCTTAGGAAATTCTTTGAAAAAGATGTTTCGGTGAGATTTAGACCTTCATACTTTCCCTTTACCGAACCCAGTGCGGAGGTTGATATAGGTTGCGTTATATGTTCGGGAAAGGGTTGCAGGGTTTGCAAAGGAACGGGATGGCTGGAAGTTCTCGGTGCGGGTATGGTTCACCCAAATGTCCTTTCAGCCTGCGGTATAGACGCCGAAAAATTCAGGGGATTTGCCTTTGGTTTGGGAGTAGACCGCTTTGCAATGTTAAAATACCGCATAGACAACATAAAACTCTTTTACGAAAACGACATTAGGTTTTTAAAACAATTCGTTTCCCTTTAAGGTTTTGTCTTAAAGTTTAACCTTTATGGATTTATCCCCTTCGGAACAACTCCTTTTGGTTCTTGTTACCTTTTTCTTTTCCGTAGTAGGGGGTATTACCGGCATAGGTATAGCAACAATTCTCCTTCCCTTGCTTATATTCCTCGGTGTGAATTTGCCCTTTGCCAAAGCCACCGCCCTCTGGATAAACATCTCGGTTATGTCTCTTTCGGTTTACAAGAGACTAAAGAGTATAAAACTTTTCCTTGCCTTACCTTTGGTGGTCTCCGCCTTCCTGTTTTCCCCTTTGGGTGCCAAGCTCTCCTTTTATATACCCCAAAGGGTTCAACTGCTACTTTTGGCGAGTTTTGTCTTTATATCGGCTTTGGCGATTCTCTTTTTGAAACCCAAGGCCCGCATAGGCGGGGTTACCAAATTGGGCTTTATTAAAGTCGGAATCCTATTGGGAGGTTTTGCTGGCTTTATAGGGGGAATGCTGGGAATTGGCGGTGGAATTATAGCTAATCCTCTCCTAATAATCTTGGGTTTTGACCCCCTGGTTGTAACCTCGGTAAGTTCGCTTATGGTTTTACTCTCATCCCTTTCGGGATGGATAACCTATGCCGCTTTTGGATATTTTTCCTATTCCCTTACATTGCCCCTCTTTATTTCCGCCGTTGCAGGTTCCTACATAGGAAACCTCCTTTCGCAAAGGATTTCAAAGGAGGCGGTTAAAAAGGTTGTGGGCTATTTTGCCTTGTTGGTGGCTATTGTAACTTATCTAAAGGCCTTTACCCTTTGAGAATTTAATTTATATGGAAAATCTTAGGGAAAGATTTTTCGCTATTTCCTTTATAGGGTTTATAATAGCGACAACCCTTTTAGTTTTGTATATGCTGCTTCCTTTTTGGAAACCGGTAACCCTCGCTTTAATTTCGGCCGTTGTTTTCTATCCCCTGCAAAGATTCTTTGAAAGACTGTTTCGATCTACTTTAGTTGCAACCTTTTTTAGTCTCATAACGGTTTTTGCGGTTGTAATAGTTCCTTCCGCGGTTGCACTGGTAATATTGGGACAGGAACTCACCAAGCTGGTTCAATATTTAAATCAATACTACCAAAGTGGCAAATTGCAGCTTTTGGTAGAAGACTTAAGGAGTTGGCTGTATATTTATCTTTACAAGTTCCACGAACATTATCCTTTCTTGGGAGAACTTTTAAAGGAGGAAAACCTAAAAGAGCTTTTGACAAAAATTTACACCAATATATATCCCTTCTTTACCCAACTTACCAAATCGGCGGTCTATTGGATAGGCTCGGCAATACTCGGAATTTTCGTCTATCTTCTAACCCTCTTTTTCGCCTTGTATCAGGGGAAAAGGGCCCTGAAGCACGCGAAAAATCTTATACCCTTGGAGGAAAAAGATAAAGAGGAGATTCTTTCGGCCCTTTACAATGCGGTTACGGCGGTAATTTACGGAACCGCGGGAACCGCAATAGTTCAGGCTTTGGTGGCTTTTGCGGTTTATCTCTATTACGAACTTCCCTACCCCTTTCTATGGGCTACTTTGACCGCCCTCTTTGCTTTTATTCCCCCCTTCGGTTCGGGTTACGTTTGGTTTCCCATCGTAGTTTACGAACTGGTGTTTGTAGACGTGATAAAGGGCTTAATAGGTTTAGGGGTTGGCCTTTTTGTTATATCTTCAATAGACAACTTTGTAAGACCCCTCGTTATGAGGGAAAAAATAGAACTTCCCTATATAGTGCTTTTCTTCTCGGTAATGGGGGGGATTTTCACCTTCGGTTTTACGGGAATATTTTTGGGGCCCACCGTCTTTGCCCTATTTATAACCTTGATAAAACTTTATGAGGAAAAGTTTGTAAAAACTACCAGAAACGGAGATTAACTTTTTTATGACCGTTTCCCAAAGGGTTGAGAGGATACTAGAACTACTCCGGAAGGCAGTTGTCGAGCTTAAACCTCCCGTGGAGGGTATGATAGAAATTCAAAAAGGGGACCACTACAGGGCCTTGGTTTGCGGAATACTCTCCGCCCGAAGCAGGGATGAGAAAACTATTCCCGTATGTAGAAAACTTTTTGAAAAGTATCCGACCGCAGAGGCTCTGGCAAAAGCCCCTCTCGGGGAGATAGAGGAAACCATAAAGGGAATAGGTCTTTACAGGCAAAAGGCTAAATATTTGAAAGAGGCAAGTCAAAAGCTGGTTAAAGAGTTTAATGGAAAACTGCCGAGGAGTTTGAAGGACCTTACCCAATTCCCCGGGGTGGGTAGGAAAATTGCCAATATCCTTTTGTTGCACGTTTACGGAGAGGATACCATTGCGGTGGATACCCACGTTCACCGAATAGCCAACCTTTTGGGCTTGGTAAATACGAAAACGCCTCTGGAGACGGAAAGAAAGCTAAAGGAGATAACCCCCAAAAGGCTTTGGAAGGAGGTAAATTACCTCTTGGTGGGATTTGGACAAACAATTTGCGACCCCAAAAAGCCCAAATGCGAAATTTGTCCCGTAAAGGTTTACTGCAAAAAAACCGATAGGTAAGCGCTATCCCCATACTCCAAAGGTTAAAAACCGCAATAATAAGATTTCAACCTAATGGGAAAGGTGTACAAGCTTCGATGATGACTGTTGCTGGACTTGTTAAAAGGTTGTCTACGGGGAAGGTTTCACGAAACGTTGTACTGCTTTGTACCGATGTAGAGGAGGAT
>DTXZ01000027.1 GCA_012962155.1 Aquificales bacterium | reverse complement strand
GGGAACTATTACCGGGTCTATAGGGGTTATACTCCAAAAGTTGGAAGTTAAAAAATTGGCAGACAAAATAGGGATTGAGGTAGAGATTATAAAAACCGGAAAGTTTAAGGATGTTTTAAATCCCTTTAGGGAAATGACACCCGAAGAGAAGGAGTATCTACTTAAGTTGGAAGAAGATGTTTTAAACCAATTTAAGCTGGCGATTGAAGAAAACCGTAAAGGAAAGTTAAAAGTTAAAGTAGACCAAATAGCGGACGGAAGAATTTTTAGTGGAAAACAGGCTTTGGAATTGGGACTAATAGACAAATTGGGAAATTTGGAAGACGCCATCGCGGAGGCGGGTAAACTGGCGGGAATTAAAGGTAAACCTGTTGTGGTCGAATTAAAAAGGGAACAACCTTTGGTCAAAAGGATACTCGGTACCGATTTAAAGGCTTTATCTTTTCTTGATGGTTCTACGACAATAGGTGTTTACTACCTTATGTATTAATCGTTCTTCCAATTTTTCTTGGTTTTCTTGCAAAAACCTTTTAGGGCTATTAACTTTGTATTGGAGCTATGGTGAGTATTAAAAGTAAAAACCTATTGGTTCTACTGATAGAAATAGACGAAAATGATCCACAAAAGATAATTTCCCAATTGGAAGAGCGCCTAAGTAAAAAGTTTTTTTCAAAAAATGCGGAAATACCCTTTTTAATCCAGGTTAAGGAAGGTGTAGAAGAAGGTGTTATAGACAAAGTGGTTGAATATCTAACCCAAAGGGGTTTTTCCTACCTCTTAAAACCCGCCGAGAAGAAGGGAACAAAACCTTCGGAGGTTCCCTTCAATTTTGAAAACCTCAAGGGGAGTAACGTTTTAATAGTTAATAAAAACCTCCGTTCGGGACAAATCATTGAACATGCGGGTGATGTTCTGATATTGGGAAGTGTAAATCCCGGTGCGGAAGTGAGGGCTACCGGAAACGTAATAGTTCTAGGGGAACTAAAAGGTATAGCCTGGGCCGGATATTTGGGAAACAAAGACGCGGTTATAGTTGCCCTAAAAATGCAGCCTCAACAGCTTAGGATAGCGAATCTCTTTGCCCCCGTAGAGGGGTCTATAAAGGACAAAGAGAGACCCCAAGTTGCAAAGGTGGTTTACAATAAAGAAACCAACACCTACGAGCTAGAGGTAGAGCCTCTGGTTTAAATCCTTTTATTTTCTACTTTTTGTACTTTTTCGCCATCTTTAAAAAGTTTTCAAAAATTTTCATCCCCCATTTGCGGTAGTTTTTGTCAAACCCTATACTTTCGGGGTGAAATTGAACACCAAAAATTGGTAACTCCCCATGTTGGATGGCCATTATTTCTCCATCATCGGTAGAACGGGCGGTAATTTTCAGTTCCTTAGGTAGAGTTTTCTCGTCTATAACCAAGGAGTGGTACCTTATTGCAGGAAAAGGGTCGGGAAGCCCTTCCAAAATTCCTTCCTTGGTGTGGGTTATATTCGAACTTTTACCGTGCTTTAAAGTCTTTGCCTTCCTTATTTTTGCCCCAAAAGCCACTCCTATGGCTTGGTGGCCCAAACAAACCCCTAAAATAGGGATTTTTTCCGCATAATATTTTATAGCCTTAACGGAAATCCCCGCCTCGTTGGGAGTGCAGGGGCCCGGGGATATAACCAATGCATCGGGGGAAAATTTTTCTATTTCCTCAACCGTTATTTCGTCATTCCTTTTTACTATAAGCTCC
>DTXZ01000026.1 GCA_012962155.1 Aquificales bacterium | reverse complement strand
TAGGTTTCTTTTCTGGAAGTTTAAACGGGTTGAAGAATTTTATGTAAAAAAGGCGGATGTCATTATTATTTATAAGCTAAGCGGTAGTTCTCTTTTTTTGATTGAGAGGTACAGGGGTCGGAATTATTAATTTCCCCGCCCTTGTGCCTCTCTTTAGTTTATTTCCTTTCTACTATAAATGGAACTTTTTAACTCTAGTTAAACTTTTATTGTAAGATAATGAACGCCTACATTTTGGCGGGAGGCTTCTCCCGAAGAATGGGTAGAGACAAAACTCTTTTATTCTTTAAAGGGAAACCTCTAATAGTGTACCTTTACAGGTTTGTTTCCCAATTCTTTCCAACATATGTGGTAGCAAAGGATACCGAAAAATATCTAAAATTGGGAATAGAAAAAGTTATTTCCGACCTTTTTGTGCAAATTCAATCCCCTGCGGTGGGGATATATACCGGTTTAAAACATTCCCCCTACCGATTTAACCTCTTTCTCTCCGCAGACCTTCCCTTTTTAAGTCAAAACTATCTAAAGTTTTTAAAGGATTACCGCTTTGAGGAAAAGTTTTTAGGTTTCATACCCATATTAGAAGAAAAAAAACACTATACCTGCGGGGTTTACTCAAGAAAACTTATCCCTCTGCTGGAGGACGCAATAGAAAAGGTGGAACTTTCCCTTAAAAGATATGAAAAATACTTCCACTTTTGGGAGGAAGATTTCTTGAAAAAATATGGGATACACCCCGAGTGCTGTTTCAACCTCAACACCCCGCGGGAGTTAGAATTTTTGAAAATCAATGAGGTTTAAAGAATTAAAAAAAATTAAAAGGTTGGAAAAGTTTGCGGAGGGCTACCGCGGTGTGATATATATCTACACCGAAGGTGAAAAAAAGTACGCGGTAAAGGTCCCTTCGGAGGATAATTTAATAAAGGCCTTCCGAAAAGAGGCAAAAATTTTAAAATTCCTTAACGAAAAAGGTGTGAGTTTTGTTCCGAAACTCACCTTTGTGGGGGAAGATTTTCTTGTTTACGAGTTTATAGAGGGTATTCCCTTTAAAAAGGTTCAAAACCGGATTGAAGAAAACAAAAAAAGGTATTATCTAAAAAAAATTCTTTTATCCGCCTACATTCTAGATTGCTTTGGGGTTTTTAAAGACGAATTCCAAAGACCTTTTACAAATATTTTGGTATCGGGCAAAAAGGTTTTTCTCTTGGACTTTGAAAGGGGGCTTTTAAACAAAAAATGGAAAAATGTTCCCCAGTATTTACAATTTTTAACCGCGGTGGGAGTAATAGATAGGCAAACCTCTATAGAGTTGGGAAAATCTTACAAAAAGAATCCCAAAGGGGTGATTAGGAAACTTCTAAAACTGTTAAGTTAGGACCTTTTCCTTTTGTTAGTTTTCAAAACATTTTCGTCTATAAGATGGCCCAATTTATCCCTCTTTGTTAAAAGATATCCGAGGTTAAACTCGTTGGGAGGAGTTTGCAAAGGCACCCTTTCAACCACTTCCAACCCGTAACCTTTGAGGGCTACTATCTTTCTCGGATTGTTGGTCATAAGGCGGAGTTTTCTAACCCCTAAATCTCTAAGGATTTGCGCCCCAACCCCGTAATCCCTCAAATCCACCGGCAAACCTAATTGGCAATTTGCTTCTACCGTATCGTATCCTTTTTCCTGGAGGGCGTAAGCCTTTATTTTATTGCCCAAACCTATACCCCTCCCTTCATGTCCCCGCATGTATACCAAAACCCCCTTTCTTTCTTTAGCAATCGTTTCTAAAGCTTTCTCAAGTTGATTTCTACAATCGCACTTTAGGGATTTAAAAACGTCACCGGTAAGGCATTCCGAATGCACCCTTACTAAAACCGGTTCTTCCTCTGTCCATTCTCCCATCGTCAGCGCGACGTGTTCTATTCCATCCAACTTATTGCGGTAAACGTGAATTTTGAAAACACCCCAAGGAGTGGGCAAATGGGCGGAAGATACCTTTTCTACTATAGTTTCCCTCTGAAGGCGATACTTTATTAGGTCTTCTATGGTAATTATTTTTAGATTGTGCTTTTTGGCAAACTCTATTAGGTCGGGAAGCCTTGCCATAGTTCCGTCGTCTTTCATAATTTCGCAGATAACTCCCGCGGGGTAAAGTCCAGCAAGTCGGGCTAAATCTACGCTGGCTTCCGTGTGCCCTGCTCTTTCTAAAACTCCCCCTTCCCGTGCCCTTAAAGGAAAAACGTGACCCGGTTTTACAAAATCGGAAGGTTTGGCGTCGGGCGAAATGGCCAACTTTATGGTTATAGCCCGGTCGTAGGCCGATATTCCGGTGGTCGTTCCATACTTGGGATGGGCATCAATGGATACACAAAAGGCGGTTCCCTTGGGATCGGAACTTTCCCTCACCATAGGTTCTAAACCGAGTTCCTCACACCTTTGGGGGGTTAGCGATAGGCATATTAAACCCCTTCCGTATTTAGCCATAAAGTTAATAGCCTCGGGGCTTACCTTTTCCGCCGCCATAACTAGGTCGCCTTCGTTCTCCCTATCGGGGTCGTCTACCACTATTACCATTTTCCCTTGGCGGATATCCTCTATAGCTTCCTCCACAGTGTTAAGCTTAAAATTTCCCATCGGTAGAGATTTAAATTTAAACAATCCGATAAGACTGTTAAACTTATCTTATCTTATTCTAGATTTACTTTATTTCTCACTCAACGTGTAACGTGTATTAACATTTAAAGCCTTATGGAAGAAAGGGTTATTGTCAGCGGCATGCGCCCTACGGGAAAACTCCATTTAGGACACTACTTTGGTGTAATAAGAAATTGGCTCAAACTCCAAGAGGAGGAAGGGGGAAAATACATATTCATTGCGGATTGGCACGCCCTTACAACCGCTTATACCCAAACCCAAGAGTTAAAACGAAACATAGAAGAACTTATGTTGGATTGGATTTCCTGCGGTTTAAACCCCGATAGAAATATCCTATTCATTCAATCGCAGGTTAAGGAACATGCGGAACTACACTTGCTTTTTTCAATGATTACTCCTAAAAGCTGGCTGGAATTAAACCCTACTTACAAAGATTTGAAATATAACCTTCTTAAATTGGGTGAGATAAAAGAAAAATTTGCCCATCTGGCGGAAAGAACGGTTAAAGAAATAATCCAAAAGCTGGAAATAAAAATAGAAGCCCCCAAACTTTTGGAGGAGATATTAAAGGAATACTTGGCGGAGGGAATTACTAAAGCCCTCTTTGAGGGTGCAATAGAAAGGGAACTTCTAAAGGAGTTAAATATTGATAAAAAAGCCCTTTATTCGGTGGATACCTACGGCTTTTTGGGTTATCCCGTTTTGCAGGCTGCCGATATTTTAATTTACAAAGGAAATACCGTCCCCGTAGGGGAAGACCAACTGCCCCACGTGGAATTAACCAGAGAGATTGCCCGTAGGTTCAATAGACTCTATGGGGAGACTTTTCCCGAACCCGAAGCTCTTTTAACCGAAACGCCAAAAGTGGTTGGAATAGATGGGCGGAAAATGTCCAAATCCTATAACAACGCCATCTACTTAAGCGACACCGAAGAGGAGGTTACCCAAAAGGTGGGAAAAATGGTAACCGATCCCCAGAGGATTAGAAAAACCGATCCCGGAAGACCCCAAATATGTCCCGTTTTTACCCTCCACAAACTATTTACGGACAAACAAACATTAAAAACTATCGAGGAAGACTGCCAAAAGGCACAAATAGGTTGCGTCCAATGCAAACAAATTCTGGCAAAGAATATAAATACCTTCCTCCAGCCTATGAGGGAAAGGAGAAACTACTACGCCTCCCGTAGTAGTGAACTTTGGGATATCTTCCGAGAAGGTGCAAAAAAGGCAAGGGAAAGGGCACAGGAGACTATGGAGGAAGTACGCCAAAAAATGAATATACCTTAGAAAGCTTCATTGAGCTTGTGTTAACTTCTCCGCCCGTAAGGGCAGATTTTCCTTTGTATTTCTATTTTTGATCTACCACCTATTTGGACTTAGAAGTCTATCCAAAATAATAGCCGCCGCATTTCTTACCGAAAGGTGGTTCCAATCCCCCGAGCCCATTACAGGTTCCAATATGTAGTCAAAGGTCTCCATAAGGTCGGGAACTATTCCGTGTCCCGTTCCGAGGATTATTAAAAAGTCTCTATCCCTCTCTTTGTGAATCTTTTCCGAAAGTTTCCTGTAGGTTATGGTGTTGGGATACTTCTTTGCAGATGTTCCTACCAAAATAGGCTCTTTTCCCCGTTTGGAGATTATATCTTCTATAGCCTCGTCTAGGGTGTAAACAACCTTTACCAGTGAAACAGCCTCTCTACGGGTGGGGTTATCTTCTCCACCTTCACCTAGCCAATACTCTATCTGTCTTTTTATAATTTCCTGCTGGGCTTCCAAGGGCTGGACAATGTAGTAGGTATTAATCTCATAGGTTCGGGCGGGACGGGCTATATCGTGTAAATCCAAAGGGGTAAAGGAGGTTATTATCGGAGT
>DTXZ01000025.1 GCA_012962155.1 Aquificales bacterium | reverse complement strand
ATACCTGTCCCATCTCCTAAATGGAGGTGGGAAAGCCCGCTCTGTGGTGCGGGTTGGGACTTCGCTGAAAAGTCCCTCAACCGAGGGACGCAATCTAAGCGGAGTCCCTAAAGCAACAGCTACCTTTTGCTATATTTCTTCACTTTTGTCTACATTTTAAGGTAGCTGTTGCAACCACAACAATTCAACTATTGATAACCTCCTTTTTAAGTTTTAAAAGTAATTTGTAATATCTATCTTCCCCGAAACGCTCTTTGTACTGTTTTAGGTTTTCTTGAGCCTTTTGGAGGGAGTTTTGGGCAATCCTTTTCCACCTCTCTATTTGGGAGCGGTAAAACTCTATCCTCCTTTGTATGTAACTTTTATCCTTCCCTTTGGAAAGTTCCTCCTTTAACTCATCTATTTTTTTCTTCCAATATTCCTCCTTTTGGCGGGCGTATTGGGGAACCAAAAGGAGGTTTTTAATGTAGTGAAAGTAAAGGTCTTGGGTGTTTATAAGGTTGGGATAGGTAAGTAGTAGGTATTCAAACCGCACCGCGGCGGGGTAGTGGTAACCGTATTCCTCATAAAATTTGGCGATAAGGTAATGGTGTTTTACCAACTTGCGTTTGGCCTTATCTATAAGCTCCTCTATTTGGGGACGGTATTTACTGTCGGGAAACATTTGGAGGAATTTTTGGGCCACCTCTATCGCCTTGTGGGTGTAACTTTGGTCTCTCCAAGGGTCGGGTGAGATTTTTAAATAGGAATTTATGAGATAAAGGTAGGCAAGTTCTATATTGGGAGCGGTGGGGTAGTAGGTTATGTAATCTTCAAACTCCAGGATGGCATCCTCATACTTTTCCTCCTTGTAGAGGGAGAGGGCCAACTTAAACTTTAAATCCCTTATATGGTCGGGCGAAAGGTAAGCCATTCCCCCTTCCGCTTTGCGTAAATATTCAATTGCACCTCCGTAGTCCCCTTGGTGGAACAGTTTTACACCTTTGGCGTAGGCTTCCCTTGCTTCACGGGCTTTTTCCGCCCCACTCTTTTTCCCGCAGGAGGTAAAGAGAATTGCCAACCCGCAGAGTAGGAAAAGCTTCTTTCTAACTCCCATTGTTTAGTGTTTGATTTTAAATCCGTTGTATCCTAAGCGGTTTATGTCCACTTTTTTAGCCTCCCTACGGGGTGAAAAAGTAAATAGGTTTCCCGTTTGGCTTATGCGCCAAGCGGGAAGGTATATGAAGGCCTACCGAAGGTTAAGGTCTAAGGTAAACACCTTTTTGGAGTTTTGTTCCAACGTAGACCTTGCGGTGGAGGTTACCCTTCTTCCCGAGCGGATTTTGGGAATTGACGCCCTTATCCTCTTTTCCGATATTCTCGTTCCCCTCTTACCTTTAGGGGTTAAAGTTGAATTTAAACCCAAACCCTTTTTAAAGTCCCCACCCATAGAGGAACTGAAGGAGTTTGACCAGGCAAAGGTGGATTTTGTCTTTGAAACTATTAGAAAGGTTAAAGAAAAGAGCGAACTTCCCCTTATAGGATTTGCGGGTGCCCCCTTTACCCTCGGTGCGTATATAGTGGAGGGGCAAACCTCACGGGAATTTTTAAATATAAGGAAACTCTACCATTCCGATAGGGAGAAGTTTAACCTATTAATGGAAAAACTAACGGAGATGACGGAGGAGTATCTTTCCGCACAAATCTCCGCGGGCGTTGATGCGGTTCAACTCTTTGACAGTTGGGCTTTTGTCCTTTCTCCCTCCGCCTTCAAGGAATACTTCAACCACCTAAGGAGGCTTATGGAAAGCCTTAAGAGGAAACACCCCGAGGTCCCAATTATTTACTTTTTCCGCGGTAGCGGGCATCTGTTTGAAACAGCCAAAGACCTTCCCGCGGATGCCCTCTCGGTGGATTGGACCATAGACATTGAAAAACCTTTAAAGGTGCTTTCCACTAAAGCCCTTCAGGGGAACTTAGACCCCGCCCTTCTGTATGCGGATAGAGAGGTTATAGAAAGGGAAGTTACAAACTTCCTCCAAAAGGTTGTAAACTATAGGAAAACCCTCTTTGTCTTTAACCTCGGACATGGCCTTTCTCCCGATATGGAGGAAGAAAAGGTTAAATTTCTCGTAGAGGTGGTTAAAAGGTTTAAACTTTAGGGGGTGAGCAAGTTCCTAAATAAGGTAAATTTAATATGAAAGTTGCGGTTATAGATGTGGGAACTTATTCCACCAGGTTAACCATCGCGGAGGTAAAAAATTCCAAGTTAAAAATCCTTTACGAGGAGGGTAGAATTACCGCTCTCGGGAGGGGTGTAAAACAGACGGGACTGCTTTCGGAGTCGGCCATAAAAGAGACCCTGTCCGCCTTAAGGGATTACAAAAAAAAGTGCGACCAATACGGTGTTAAGAAATGTTTAGTCCTTGGAACGGAAGCCCTTAGGGTGGCCAAAAATAGGGAAGTTTTTATAAACGCCCTAAAGGAATTGGGACTACAAATAAAAATAATCT
>DTXZ01000024.1 GCA_012962155.1 Aquificales bacterium | reverse complement strand
TGCGAAAAAACTGGGATTTACAGGCTTTGACTTCAATAATGCTTGTGAGATTTTTTTTGCTATTAGCTAAACAACTTTAAACCCCTTTCTTCCAATGGCTAGTTCATATTAGAATAACCCACGGGTGTAGAGAAAAGTTATTAAACAATAAAAATTTTCTCCCACTACAATAGTAATCCGTTTTAAACCTACCAAAAGGAGGTTTTAAAAAAATGAAAACCTGGGCGTTTGGTTATCCTAAGCTCGGAGAGAAAAGGGAATACAAAAAGCTCCTTGAAGGTTTTTGGGCGGGCAAAATAACCGAGGAAGAGTTTTTAAAGGGTATTGAAGAGTTGGAAAAGTATAGGTTGGAAACCTACAAGAAATACGTAGACAGCGTTCCCGTAGGGGAGTTGAACCTCTACGACTTTATGCTGGATACCGCTTTAATGCTCGGTGTAATCCCCGAAAGGTTTAAAGGTAAAGAGGGTTTAGAGCTTTACTACGAAATGGCGAGGGGCAAACAAGCCCTTGAAATGACCAAATGGTTTAACACCAACTACCACTATCTCGTTCCCGAAATAGAAAAAGCGGAGTTTTCCCTAAGGGAAAATAAACCCCTAAAGGCTTACAAAGAGGCAAAGGAAAAGTTTGGACTAGAGGGAAGACCCACATTGGTGGGACCCTATACATTCCTAAAACTTTCCAAAACCCTCCAAAAAGTCGGAGAAGAGGGGGGACTCCCTATATACCACATGGAAAAAATTGAAAGTGCCAAAGTCCTTAAGACCCTAATGGACAAGCTCATTCCCGTTTACAAACGGATACTCCAAGAACTTAAGGCGGAGGGAGTAAAGGAAGTTCAAATAGACGAACCCGCCTTTGTGCTAAACCTAAACGGGGAAGAGGTTGAAATTATTGAAAATGCTTACAGAACCCTCACCGAAGGTTTGGAAGGAATGGACATTTATCTAATTACCTACTACGAGGGTATTGACGACCGATACTTTGAAAGAATCGTAAACTTGCCCGTAACCGGTATAGGATTGGATTTTGTTTCCTCCGAAAGGAACCTAAGAAACCTTCGCTCCAAAGGCTTTCCCAAATCTAAAAAACTCGTTGCGGGTGTAGTTCCCGGAAGAAACGTCTGGAGGTTGGATTTAAACAAAACCGCCCAGCTCCTAAAGGAGTTGATAGATATTGTGGAAGAGGAAAACTTAATAATAGCCAACGCCCAACCGCTGTATCACCTACCCATCACCGTCGAACCGGAAAAAAAACTCCCCGAAGGGCTTAAGGAACGCCTCTCCTTTGCAAAAGAGAGACTCGGGGAGATAAAACTCCTTAAGGGAATCCTAGGCGGGGATAGTAGGGCTAAGGCTATTGCGGATGAAGTTTCCAAACTCCTCGGCCAGCCCTTTGGAAGGAACGAGGAAGTAATAAAAAGAATTAAAAACCTTAAAGAGGAAGATTTTGTAAGAAAACCCTCCTATGGGGAGAGGGATAAGGTCCAAAGGGAACTATTGGGGTTACCACTATTTCCTACGACAACAATAGGTTCGTTCCCCCAAACTCCCGACGTTAGGAAAGCAAGGGTAAAATACCGCAAAGGGGAACTCGCGGAGGAAGAGTACAAAAAATTCATCCAAGGGAAAATTAAGGAAGCCATCCACCTTCAAGAGGAGTTGGGATTGGATGTATTCGTCCACGGTGAGTTTGAGCGTTCCGATATGGTGGAATACTTTGCGGAACTTCTTGACGGAATAGCCACCACTTCCCACGGTTGGGTAATCTCTTACGGTTCCAGGGTATACCGTCCCCCGATTATTTACGGAGATGTCTCCAGACCCAAGCCTATGACAGTGGAATGGATTACCTACGCCCAAAGCCTTACCGATAAACCCGTTAAGGGAATGCTTACGGGACCCGTCACAATTCTAAACTGGAGCTACGCAAGGGAAGATATACCCAGAAGCGAAATAGCCTACCAAATTGCTTTGGCCATATTGGATGAAGTTTTAGACTTGGAAAGAAACGGCATAAATATAATTCAGATTGACGAACCGGCCTTTAGGGAAGCCGTTCCCATAAAGAAAGAGGAGTGGGATGACTACTTCAATTGGGCTATTAAAGCCTTCAGGTTATCCAACTCCAAGGTAAAACCGGAAACCCAAATCCACACCCACATGTGTTACTCCGACTTCAACGAGATTATAGAGCAAATTTACGAAATGGACTTTGACGTCATTTCCATTGAGGCTTCCCGCTCCAAAGGAGAGATTATTGAAGCTTTTGAAAAATTCGGAAAGTGGGATAGACAAATAGGCGTAGGTGTTTACGACATTCACTCACCCGCTATACCTTCCAAGGAAGAAATGAAGGCGGTAATGCAAAGGGTAATGAAGGTCTTGCCCAAAGAACTCCTTTGGGTAAATCCCGACTGTGGTCTAAAAACCAGAAAGTGGGAGGAAGTTATCCCCGCCCTCAAAAATATGGTAGAGGTTGCAAAAGAACTGCGTAAAGAATACGGAAATTCCTAAAATCCTCTTTTCGGTTTTTGTTTTTTAACCTCAAACATCCACAAGTTTTCCCGGATTAAACAGGTTCAGTGGATCAAATAGCTTTTTCACACCCTTTACGAGCTGTATACCTACCTCTCCCAACTGGAGTTTTAGGAAAGGTTTTTTGGTAATACCTACTCCGTGTTCACCGGTTATTGAACCTCCGAAGTTTACCGTTAATTCAAAGAGCTCCTCAACCGCTTTTTCAACCCTTTCAACTTCCTCGGGATTGGTCTTATCAAACATAAAGTTCACGTGAAGGTTTCCGTCTCCTATGTGCCCGAAAATTGCACATATGAGATTGTATTTTTGTGCCAAACGGTTTACCGCGGGTATATATTGAGCCAATTTGCTTCTGGGAACGACTATGTCCTCGTTTACTTTGCCGCTACCGAGTTTGGATATAGCGGGTCCCAACGCCCTACGGGCACTCCAAAGTTTCTCCTCTTCCTCTTTGGTTTTTGCCAAAAAAACTAGAGCACCTTGGGAGGTTAAAAGTTTTTCAACCTCTTTTAGTTCCTCTTCAACGGCCAAAGGATGTCCGTCCAATTCTATAAGTAAAAGTCCCACTTTGTCTTCGGGTAAACCCAAACCTTTGTAGTTGTTTACCGCTTTTATACAGGCGTTGTCCATAAATTCCAATGCGGATGGAAATACTCCCGAAGTCATTATGCGGGTTACCGCTTTTCCCACCTCCTCAAGTTGGTTAAAGAAGGCCAAAAGCACCCTCCTTTCTTTGGGAAGGGGGATAAGCCTTAAAATCGCCTCGGTGAAAATTCCCAAAGTTCCCTCGCTACCCACCAAAAACTTCGTAAAATCGTAACCCGCGACGTCTTTCATAACGGGAGCGCCAAACTTGACGGTTTGGCCGTATTTAATAACCCCTTCCAAACCCAAAACGTAATCGCGGGTAACACCGTATTTAACGCATCGGGGACCCCCCGCATTTTCTGCTATGTTACCCCCTATGGTGGAAAATTTGTAACTGGACGGGTCGGGCGGATAAAATAACCCGTGGTTTTCCACCACCTTTTGTAGGTGGTAAGTTATTACCCCCGGTTGGGCTACCACCGTTGCGTTGTCTAAATCTATTTTGAAGTTGTTCATCCTTTCAAAGGAGATAACCACCTCGTCGCCCCTTACGGAAACTGCTCCCCCTGTAAGGCACGAACCCGCACCCCTCGGTATCATAGGAATGCCTTCGTTATAGAGAACCTCTACGATTCTTTTAACCTCCTCCTTGGAGGTTGGAAATATAACCCCTACGGGAGTCTTGGTTTCCACTGGAATAGCCGTGGCATCCTTCTCGTATAAAACCCTTTCAACTATATCAACCTTCACCTTACCACCAAATTCCTTTTCAAGGAGTTTTAAAACCCTCTGGGTTTTGTCAGTCTTCATAAATCTTATATGTTAGAAATCCCAAAATATTCCCCTTTAAGGGGAAATAGAAACCTTTTAAAACCCCGCGGGTATAAAAAATAGAAATAATGTTTACCGTTATAGACCTCTTTGCGGGAGGAGGCGGTTTTTCCTACGGCTTTAAGGGTGAGGGGTTTACAATCTCCGCGGGGGTGGAGATAAATCCCTCCGCTTGCAGGACTTATGAGAGGAACATCTCCCCCTTACAGATGTTTTGCAGCGATATAAGAAATCTATCGGGAAGGGAATTTGAAAATCAAAATCCCGATGTGGTTATAGGTGGTCCCCCTTGTGAAGCTTACACACCCGTTAGTTTAAACCGAATGGACAACCCCATAGATAGGCTTTATTTAGACGAGAGGGGAAGGCTAACTTTGGACTACATTAGGTTGGTAGCCCACCTTCAACCCAAAGTGTTTGTTATGGAGAATGTTTTACAAATCACGGAGGGGCAACTCAAATACGCCCTAATGGAGGAATTCCGCCAAGCGGGTTACGAAAGAATTTACTTCAACGTTTTGCGTTCGGAAAATTACGGTTCTCCATCGGAGAGGACTAGGGTTTTTGTTTCCAACATCTACTTTAAGGGTTACTTGGAGAGGTTTAGGGTTTCAAGAAAAACTATCGTTTGGACTGCTATAGGCGATCTACCCAAACCGGATTTTCCGCACGACATACCCAACCACTCGTGGGTGGACATTCCCAAAAAGTTTAAAAAGAGGTGGGAGAAACTGAGGTTTGGACAATCTGCCCTTTATTTTGGAAAGGGGAATAAAGTGTTTAAGGATTACACCAAATTGCACCCCGAAAAGATTTCCCCCACCGTCAAAGGAAGTGGAAGATTTTTACACCCCTACCAGCCGAGGCTTTTAAGTGTTAGGGAACAAGCCCGCCTCATGACATATCCCGACGACTATATCTTTGAAGGGGGATTGAACGAACAATACAACCAAGTTGGGGAAAGTGTCCAACCTTTGATTTCTAAACTTATAGCCAAAGCGGTTAAGGAGTATTTACTAAACGGAAACAAAAATTGGAATTTTACATGAAATCACGCCAAGCCCCGCATCAAAAATGCGGGGAGGAGGTCACCCCTTCCTTTCCCCATTAATATACTTCGTAAAACCTCTTTTGGACAAAAAATTGGACAATCCCCAATTGGATTATGTAAAAAACCACATAAAAGGGAGCATAGCTTATAAGGGGATAGGGCCAACCTTTGGATGGAATTAAATTAACCGCCATACCCGCATTTATAAAAGAAAGGAGAAAAGTTTCAATAGCCACCAGAATGATGAAAAATTTTTCAAAAGGGTTGCTAATGCGGAAGGAAATTACCAAAAGTCTAAGCAAAAGAACCAGAGTTACCCCGAATATAAAGACCGCAAATATAAACCCCGTTTCCTCTCCAATGGTTGCAAATATAAAGTCGGTGTGAACTGTGGGACCCATATAGAGCTTTCTGTAGCCAAAACCGAAGCCTACTCCGTCAATGCCTCCGCGGTGAACCGCATAAAGCGAATTAGCGAGCTGATAACTAGAAGAGGTCACATCCCTAAAGGGGTCTAGCCAGTTGTTGATTCTCTCAATTACGTGTCCAAACTTAGTTCCCTCAAAGAGGTTGGGAAGTTGAAGTTTCACATTGGCGTTTAATATGGCGAAAAAAGATAACACCCCTATAGAAGAGGTTAAAAAGTAAAAGAAATAAACAAACTTTTTAAGGTTAAAGAATCTAAAAAACGATAGCGTTACGAAGGAAAAAAGGAGGAGAATAGAGGTTCCAACATCGGGTTGCATAAGCAAAAGGAAGAGATAAATACAGGAGATACCCAAAACTTTTTGCCAATTTATCCTATCCTTGGCGAGTTGATAAGCCAAAAATAGATAATAGGAGAGAACGGTCAATCCCGTTATAAGTATCTTCTTCTGGGGCCCCAAAAGCCACCTATTGACCTCTAGACCGAATATAAACTTTTCTAACCAAACAATGGTCATTAAAAATATCGTTAGCCAAACGAGTATATTTATAAACTTTCCCAACCTTATTCGGGAAAGTTTTTTTAGAATCTTCCTCCCTAAAGTTCTTCTTTCAAAAAAGAATTCTAGTTTATCTGAATAGATAAACCCGTAGTAGAAGGCAAAACCTATTAAAAGCATCGGCAAAAGGTTAAAAAAGGGTTTAAAAGCCTGTAAAAGGTAGGTTGTATCCTCTACATAGGTGAGGTAATAAATTAACCTCGGAACGGTATAACCGCTGAATATAAAAACTAAACCTATTAAGGTTAAAATCCAAAGCGAATAATGGATAATCCTATCGTAGTAGCGCATTGGTATTAATACCTAATATAGTGATAGTAGGATGCTAGCTCTCCTTTAAACGAAAGGAGTTTCTCATTGAAAGTAGGCTTTATCCCTTCCAAATTAATTTTTAATGTTCAAGGACCGCACCGACGCGGGGAGGAAATTGGCACAGTTTCTCAAAGAGTTCGTGGAAGGGAAAGACCCCTTGGTTTTAGCCCTTCCCCGCGGGGGTGTTCCCGTAGCCTTTGAGGTGGCCCTTGGTTTGTCCGCCAAGTTTTCCATCCTACCCGTTAGGAAATTGGGAGTCCCTTCCAACCCCGAGTTGGCCTTCGGCGCCTTAGACCCCGACGGGGAAGTTTACCTAAACCCCACCGTGGTTGAAAGTTTTGGTCTTACCCCCGAGGTGATAGAGGAGGTAAAGGAAAAAGAACTTAGAGAGTTATACCGGAGGATAAATCTCTACTTGGGTGGGAAACTGCCCAACCTAAGCGATAGGGAGGTTTTTATTATAGACGACGGTTTTGCCACCGGTTATACCGCCTTGGCGGGTTGCCGATTCGTTTCAAAAAGAAACCCTTACAGGGTGGTTTTGGCTGCTCCCGTCGCCTCCGAAAGTGCGGTGGTTACCCTTAGGGAAAACTGCAATGGCGAGATTGCAATATTGGAAATTCCCCCCTCCTTTTTTGCGGTTGGCATGTTTTATGAAGATTTCCACCAACTTAGCGACGAGGAGGTTTTGACCTATAAGAGGTTGGCAAAAGAAATGGAAATGTGGGAAGGGGGTTAAACTTCTTCTTTCCACTCTTTGGGGACTCCGAAATTATCCCTTATGTGGCCCTCACCGAGGATTATGTATTTGGGAATGGTTAAATCTTCCAATCCCATAGGGCCCCTTACGTGGATTTTATCGGTGGAAATACCCATTTCCGCCCCCAAACCAAACTCGTTTCCATCGGTAAAGCGGGTAGAAGCATTGGCGTAGACCGCGGCGCTGTCTACCGTTTCTAAAAATTTCTTAACGTTGGAGTAGTTTTCGCTGATTATTCCGTCCGAATGCTTAGAACCGTACTTCTCTATAAAAGCTATAGCCTCGCCTAGGTTATCAACAATTTTGACCGCCAAAATGAGGTCTAAAAATTCTTCGTAGTAATCCTCTTCGGTAGCCGCTTTTACCACCGCATTTTCGGGAAGTTTCGCACTTTTTAAGATTTCCATAGCCCCTTCGTCCACCCTCAATTCGACTCCCGCTTTTGCCAAGAAATAGGCCATTTTGGGTAGGAACTCCTCCGCTATATCTTTGTGAACCAAAAGGTTTTCTATCGCGTTGCAAACCGAAGGTCTTTGAACTTTGGCGTTAAATACTATGTCATACGCCTTTTCCAAATCCGCGTATTTATCAACAAACAGGGTGCAAACACCTTTGTAGTGTTTTATTACGGGGATTTTGGCATTTTCCGAAACAGCCCTTATTAAACTTTCGCCTCCACGGGGAATGGCAACATCTATGAGACCTTCCATTTTGAGGAGCTCCCAGACCAAACGCCTATCGGGGTTTTCTATGAATTGAATAGCCTCTTGGGGAAAGCCGGTTTCCCTCGCCGCCTCTTTCAAAATTTCTGTCAAAATTTTATTGGAATTTAAAGCCTCCTTACCACCCCTTAGGATTATGGCGTTGGAGGTCTTTATACACAGCGACGCCGCTTCAACCGTAACGTTGGGTCGGCTTTCGTAAATAATCAAAATAACCCCTAAGGGAACCCTCATTTTTCCGATTTTTAAACCGTCGGGACGGGTCCACATTTTGTCTATCTTTCCGACAGGGTCTTCCAGATTTGCCACATCCTTGAGAACCTTTATCATTCCGTCTATCCTTTTATCGTTGAGCAATAGCCTATCTATTACCGCTTTGGAGAGACCCATCCTCTTTGCGGTTTCAATGTCCCTTCGGTTTGCCTCCTTTATCTCCTCCCTCCGCCGGTCTATAAGCTCAGCCGCCCTTAGGAGGGTTCTATTTTTTACCTCCGTGGTGATGTTTATAAGTTCCCTTAGGGTGGAACGGGCTTTTAAAACCTTCCCTTTGAGGTATTCCTTTAGCTCCTTTTCAAGCTCCGCCATCGTAGATAAAAAAGTTTAAATAAGAAGTTGCCCCAAATTTTTTCTCCGTTAACTTAACACTTATTATGGATTTAACGGCTATTATTTACTATACAGCGGCAATTCAACGGCAAACGTTGGCCAAGGTGCAGATGGCGGTGGCTAAAAAGATGTTAGATTTCTACCAACAACTTTCCTTAGAAATTATAAACCAAATGTCTCCAAATGTTATTTCCAACAATCCTTCCAATACCGGTTCGCTTATTGATATAAGGGTTTAATCCCTGTCTTAAAACTCTGTTTTACCCTCTTTTTTATGGATTTGGTAATTATAGGATGCGGTAGTGGGGGGATTTCCGCGGCAAAAGAGGCACTCAAGTATACAAAAAATATTTTGTGCGTAGACCGTTCCCCCGAATGGATAGGGGGGGTTTGTTTAAACAGGGGTTGCGTTCCCACCAAGCACCTTCGGGAAGGAGCCTATTTATACGATAGGTTAACCCTCTCGGGGATTTATGGGTTTCCACCTTTATCACCCCTTTTAAATCTCCAGAGTGCAATAGAAGGGGCTCAAACCAAAGTTATAAAACCGATAAGGGAAGGTATTTATAAATTCCTCCGCTCAAAAGGGGTTAAGTTTCTCTTTTCCCAAGAGGTGGAGTTTTTAAATCCCAGCACTTTGAGGGTAGGTTCAAAAACGGTAACCTCCAAATATTTCCTTGTAGCCACCGGTTCCTCCCCTTCGTCGGTAGGCGGTATTTCCCCCGACGGGGAGTTTATCTTTGATACCGACAACTTTTGGGAAATAAATAAAACTCCCAAAAAAGTTGTCATAGTAGGCGGGGGAGTTTCCGGCGTTGAATTTGCCTATATACTCTCCCGTTACGGGGCTAAAGAGATACATCTTATAGAAGTAGGTAAAACCCTTTTGCCCACGGTGGAAAACCTTTCCGCCGACATCGTAAGGAGGTTGGAAAGAACCCTAAAAGGTTTAAGAATAAAGTTGCACACCAAAACGGCGGTTGAGGATATAGACAAAAACTCCCAAAGGGTAAAACTAACCAGTGGGGAACTTTTGGAGGAGGTAGATGCGGTTATCCTTACGGTGGGAAGGAAGCCCAATACCCACTCTCTCGGTTTGGAAAGGATAGGAGTCTCCCTTACCCAAAGGGGACACATTGAGGTCAACGAAAAATACCAAACCTCGGTTGAAAACGTATACGCGGTTGGCGATGTTATAGATACCCCCGCTTTTGCCCACGTGGCTTCCCACGAGGCTAAACTGGCGGTTAGAAATATTTTTGAAAAAACCTCCAAAAGGTTGGATTACACTTTGGTTCCCTCGGTGGTTTACTCGGTATACGAAATAGGCTCTTTCGGTTTGGGGGAGAAACAGCTCAAAGCCCAAGGGGTTGAATACAAAATATCAAACCTCACCTTTAAGGCGGTGGCAAAAGCCCTTTCCGAAGGAGAGGAAGGTCTTATAAAGGTTTTCCACACCCCTGAAGGTCGGATTTTGGGGGCTAACGTTTTGAGTAAAAAACGCTCCGATTCCATTTTACACCTTCTAATACTTGCTAAAAAGGGAGGTTTGGATGTAAACGGGTTAAGGGAAATAGTATGGGCTCATCCGACTATTGAAGAGATTTTGGAGTTGCTTTAATCCCTTTTAAAACCTAATTATTATCATAATAATAATGTTGGTAAACATAATTGTTTCCGAAACGGGGGTTTTATATAGGGATTTTCTAAATATTTTTACCCCTATAGAGAACCATCCCGTCTTTTCCTTTTACGATTTGGCTATTTTTGTAATTCCATCTATTTACGAGAAAGAGGTGGTAAAGAAATACCTGAAAAGTTTCTTTAGAAAGAAACCATCTACACCTGCTTTAAAGTAAAGCTGCATTTCTTTGATAGAGCCTGTTTCACAACGTTCATCTGCTTTTGAACTGCATTTAAGTGACTC
>DTXZ01000023.1 GCA_012962155.1 Aquificales bacterium | reverse complement strand
CTCCGCCGATTACCGCTACCTTTGCCTTAGCCATTGTTTAAGCTTTAAGTCTAAGCTTTTCCTTAGCCTTTACCAGTTTGGTTATCACCTCGTTTATGGGAGTGGAAACCCCTACCTCTTTACCCAACCCCACAATAGCACCGTTTAATGCGTCTATTTCCGTTCTTTTACCGCTTTTAACGTCCCAAAGCATGGAAGGGTAATGATCCGCCGTAGGCGGAATTAGTTTCTCAAAGAAAAACCTTCTGTACTCTTCCGGGTTTTTCCAGAAGAGTTCAATTCCTTTAGCCTTTGCAACCTTAAAAATCTCCTCTATAATTTGCCCCATAAGGATTTTGGTTTCTTCCATACCCGCTAGGGTTCCGTAATTGGTTTCCAAAAGCGCACCCAATGGGTTTAAAGCGCAATTGTAGAGGATTTTGTCCCAGAGGTATTTGTAAACATCGGACGAATATCGGGTTGGAATACCGGCGGAGTTTACAGTTTGCGCTATCTCCTTAAGGGTTTTCTCTTCTATTGCACCATCGGGGTTGCCTATTACTACATCGTCACCGCATACCGTTACCTCAAATTCTACCTTGGGTGTTATTCTAGCCCCGAAAATGACCATTGCCAGTATCAATTTTTCGGATGGAAAAAACTCTTTAGCCTTTTCGTAATTGCCGTAACCGTTTTGGGCTAAAAGGAGGTATTTAAATCTCAAACCCATTAGGTGATTTAAAGCCTCTGTGGTATCGTAACTCTTTACGGTGAGAATTACCAAATCAAACTCTCTAAGGGGGAGTTCATCTACACTTTTGTAGACCCCATTTAGGTTTACCTTATGCTCTCCCCAGATACCAACTATTTTTAAACCCTTTTCCCTAACGGTGGAGATAATTCTCCTTCTTCCTATGGCGTAGACCTCGTTTCCAGCCTTTTTTAAAAAGCCGGCAAAGATACCGCCAATAGCCCCGAGACCGAAGATTAAAATTCTCATAGTAAAAGAAAAAAGAAAGTTTAAAACTTCCACTTTTCCAATACTTTTTCGTCAAGCTCCGCGGTTACGTAGGCGGAGGATTTGGTTTCAAAAAAGGCCTCCTTTTTGCCTTCATTAACATGGCTATCTAGGTAGCCGTAAAGGCGGTCTATTTCCTCAAATGGGTTCTCGTCAACCCCATAAATGGGTGGGTAACCTAACAACTTCAACCTTTTATCGGTAAGGAATTTTATGTAGTTTTCAATCTGTTTTTGGGTAATACCAAAGTTATTTTGAGCCAATATAGACTGATAGAATTGTAAATCTGCTTCCGCATAGGATTGGAGGGTTGAGACTATTATGTCATCAAATTCCGTTTCAGAAATATAACGGGTTATGTAGGGCTTTAAGGTTTTGATAACTGTGGCCATTACCTTAACGTGGAATAGCTCATCGGCTTTAATTTCCGAAATCATTTTGTTGGTCATAGGCAAAACGCCGTATTTGTATTGGTAAAACTCTATAGTCTTAAAGCCCATGTAGAAGGTTACCGCCTCCATAGCATAGGTTCCTGCAAAAACATGGGCCAAAGTCCTCGCATACTCTTGGGGCGAGACATTTTTAAGTCCTTCCCAAAGTAGGTCAAAAAGCTTTTGGTAGTTGCCCGCTATAAGCTCGTTCCTCTTTTTTAGTTCGGGGTGGTCTTTCGCCAAGTAAAAAATTCTTTTGACCTCTTCAAAGTTTTGGTTAAACAGACCGTAGAGAATGTTGGAATAAGCGATAGAGTGCTCCACCTCAAAGTATTTATGGGTTGCCCCCCAAATTTTGTACTCGGGCATGTTGTAGACGATTTCTATATCGCCGATGTTGGCAACCTGAATGCTATCTAAAAATGCCAAAAAGCTTAAGGTGTATTCGAAAACCCTGCGGTCTATTTCGTCCAGCTGGTCAAATTGTTCCCTTGTCCTATCTATCGGGTACTCATCCGCCTTCCAAAGTCTCTGCTTTTGTAGTTTTACAAATTCATAAATCGTGGGGTGCAAAGGGTGAAAAATCGTAAAAAGTCCCGTAGGCTCTTCGGTTAATGGGCTATCGAAGAACTTTATAGGAGAAGCTTGCGGATTAAAATCATTACCAAAAATGTTGAACAAAACAGGTTTAATCTTTTTAAAGTCTTCCATTTTTAGAAACCTCCGTTTGCTCCCTTTAATTTTCTTTGTTTTGCATAATAAGTTTAGTTGTTTTTTTCAAATAACCCTTTGATTTTAGCTTCAAAAAAAGTTACCCAACGGGGTTATTATCTTATAACACACTCCTTTAAGTTTTGCAAATCGGATTGAAAAAGTTTTTTAGTGGAATTTTAAAGATTTTTCTGTTGATTTTTGTTGAAATCTGGATAAATAGGGGAATAGGAAGGGAGGAAAGCTGCATCAATTGGCACAGCTTTCACATTCTTCCACCTCTACCGTTTTGTCTTTTAATATATGCCTCCAATAGTAGAGAGCCTTTATACCTTTCCTGCGTGCCAAACTCAAAACAAGAGCAAAAAGGGTTGTAAGTTTCTCGCCGGTATCAAAGAAGTTATGATTTACGGTTACTTCAAAGGATATTCCTCCGTCTACAAACCTTTGAATTTGGGCGATTATATTGGTTAAATTCTCGTAATCGGTGTGAGAGGAGAAGTTTGTATAGGTATCGTAAAACCATTTGTATTTGTAAAGGGGAACGAAATTAACAAATAGTCCCGTCTGCTGGTCTTCCACTTGGGTTAGGCTGAAGGCGGGCATCACCCCCGCGCTAACGCCGGCGAGTATGGAGGTTGAAGTATTGGGCGGACAATTGAGCAAAAGAGTATTTCTTATGCCGTAACTTTTTAAGTTATCCTCCAGCTGTCCTAGGTTTTCTTTCCCTATGAGTTTTTCAATCAGTTTTCTATCTTTCTCCTCGGATAGGTTGTACCTTCCAAGAAGGATACCTTTTTTGTATTTGCTCCTTTCAAACCCCTCCGGCTTACCCCTATCCCTCGCTAAACGGCTGGAGGCCAAAACTGCCAAAAAGGCGAACTTTCCAAACACTTCCTCTACCAATCTTAGGGTATCCTCCCCGTTGGCCCTTCGTGAGGTCCACCGGTAACCGTAGTATCTGCCGTCTTCAACCGATTTGGCGACAAAGAGGTCCGCCAATCCCATAAATCCCGCCGTAACGGTGCGATAAATTCTATTGTGTTTTTTGCTCTCTTTTACAGGTAAATCGGTAATGTCAATAAGGTTGTCCATATATTCGTAAAGGTGAAATACAAACTCTTTTAGTTTTTCCGTATCCTTTAAGTATCCTTGCCCGTAAAGGGCCAATAGGTTTACATTTGTAATATTGCAGGTGTGAATATAGCCCAGTTTTTCCTCCTCTATGCAGTAAAGGTCTTGGGGGTCGGTGTTTCTAAAGGGTGAAAAGTTTTCCACACAGAGGTTGGCGGAATAAATCTTCTCTTCAAAAGGCGAAAATATATTGGCGTTGTCTTCGAAGAAGATGTAGGGAAGCCCCTTTCTTCCCCAGTAGTAGAAGATTTTTCTCAAAATCTCCCTCGGGTTAACCCTTTTGTAGTTTTTAACCTTTCCTTCCTCTATAAGTTTAACAATCCCGTTGTAGCGTTTTTCCGCTTCCTCCCCGTAAGTATCGGTTAAGTCTAAATCCTTTCTACCCAAAATGTGGGTAATTTCGTGAAGATCTATCAAATAGAAAGTTTTATTTTCGTTTACGTATTTAAAGAAAAAGTCGGGAATAACCACTTGGGTAAACACATCGGGAGATTTTTTTGTTACCTCTCCGATATCTAAGTCTATAACTTCCAAGAAATCCAAAATG
>DTXZ01000022.1 GCA_012962155.1 Aquificales bacterium | reverse complement strand
CCCTCTTTCCTTAAGTATCTTAGATATCTCTAAGAGATTTACCTGCCTTACAACCTCCCTCTCAATTACCTTCTCTATGAGATCGAGATCCTGCACTCCCTTTATCTCCAACTGATACTTTAACAGATACTACTTTACCCGGCATAGGAGAAGATACATCTCCAACATCAACTGCTTTTGGCCTTTTACCTGTAGGAGTTCCTCCTGCAGTTGGGAGACTTTCATATCCTTCTCCAACTTCAATTTCCCTAAGTGGTTGAACAAGAGCTTCCTCAAGTCTTCCATCAATTCTTATGAAGTAAGGTTTACCGCCTTCGATAGGATTACCAACTCCGGCGATTTGTATATGATACTGCTCTCCATGTAGTGTTATATTAAACTCAATTGGAGCTTTTGTAGAACATTCGCTTGTTTCCTCTGTAAGTTCTTCCACTTCTGGTGGTAATGCTTCCCCCTTTTCATAAGCTTCTCTCCACTCAAAGAACTCTTTGGCAACTTGAGGGAATAAACAGTAAGATAAGACATCTTCTATACTTCTTGCTCCTACTTTATAAGCTTCTTCTGCACATTTATCTAATTCTGGTTCTAGCAAATCTGCAGGTCTAACAGTTATTGGTTGTTCATCTCCTATTATCAACTTCATAATTTCCGGTTTTATAGGAGCAGGTGGTCTTCCATATAATCCTTTTACATAATCTCTTGTTTCTTTTGTTATAACCTTATATCTTTCTCCCTGTAAAACATTTAAAAGAGCCTGAGTTCCAACTATTTGGGAAGTTGGAGTTACTAAAGGAGGATAACCTAAATCTTCCCTTACCCTTGCAACTTCTTGTTTGACTTCATCTAGTTTATCTAAAGCGTCATTTTCTTGAAGTTGTGCTATAAAGTTTGACATCATTCCACCAGGAATTTGGTGAATTAAAACTTGAGAATCTGGCCATTTTTCTGCTGTGTCGTATTTTTTGTATTTTTTTCTAACTTCCTTTAGATACTCTGCAACTTCTGAAACTATGTCTAAATCTATATTAACTTCATATCCAAACTCTTTTAGTGCCATAACCATTGTTTCACAGGCAGGATGAGCAGTAAGCCAAGACCAAGTAGATACATCTGTATCTATAATATCGCAACCTGCTTCTATAGCTTTTAAACATGTCATTTCTGCTAAACCTGCTGTTGTTTGAGCGTGTAAATGAACTGGAAGTTTGACTTCTTCTTTTAATCTCTTTACAAGTTCATATGCTACCTTTGGTGTTAATATTCCTGCTTGGTCTTTTATAGAGATAATGTCAACTCCCATATCTTTAAGTTGTTTAGCTATATTTATATAGTAATCAACAGTATGAACTGGGCTTATTGTATATGATAAAACTCCTTTTACAGTTTTCCCAACTTCTTTTGCAACAGAAATTGCAACTTCCATATTTCTAACATCATTTAACGCATCAAATATTCTAAAAACATCTATTCCGTTATCTGCTGCCTTCTTTACAAATTCTTCAACAACATCATCTGCATAGTGTCTATATCCAACAATATTTTGTCCTCTAAGAAGCATTTCTAGTGGTGTGTTTGGGGCAACTTCTTTTATTTTTCTAAGCCTTTCCCATGGGTCTTCCTTTAGGTATCTCAGGCAGACGTCAAAAGTGGCTCCCCCCCAAACTTCTAAAGACCAAAACCCGAGCTTATCCAGTTTTTCAACGGCGGGCAATAGGTCTTCTGTTCTCACCCTTGTTGCCAACAGACTCTGTATCCCATCCCTACAGGTTACATCGGTTAATTCAACCTTCCGTTTGGTTTCAAAATTTTTTCCCATTAAAGGGAACCTCCTATATTATTTGCAATTGGGGGTTAATTTTAACTTAACGGCGAAAGGTTGTTTATAATTCTCTGATTGACCTTAAAAGGGAGTTATGGTATATTAAAAAACTACGTGGTTCCTTAAAAGGCGGCGTAGCCAAGTGGCTAAGGCGGGGGACTGCAAATCCCTTATTCCCCGGTTCGAATCCGGGCGCCGCCTCCACCTACTTGACCATACTGCGAAAATTTGTTATAATTCTCCCCTTGAAATAAGGGAGCGGGTGTAGCTCAGTGGTAGAGCGGCGGCTTGCCATGCCGCAGGTCGCGGGTTCGAGTCCCGTCGCCCGCTCTAGAACTATTGTGGGATTAGGATTCTAAAGGTGCTACCGTTTCCCGGTTGGCTTTCCACCTCTACCTTACCGCCGTGTATCAAGGCAATGTGTTTAACTATGGAAAGCCCCAAACCGGTTCCCCTTATTTCCCTAGAACGGGATTTGTCTACCCTATAAAAACGCTCAAAGATAAAGGGAAGGTGTTTTTTGGGGATTCCTATACCGGTGTCGGAGACCTCCAATACCGTATATTTACCACTTCGGTATGCTTTAATCCAAACTTGGCCACCTTCGCGGTTGTATTTAATGGCATTCTCAACCAAGTTTTTGAGGAGGATGGAAATTTTGTGTCCATCGCAACGACACCGGAAATTGTCCGGAATCTCCACTTTAATGGTCACATTTTTTTCATCCGTAAACTCCTTTAGGTTTTGAACTACTTCCTCCGCCAGTTTTTTTAAGTTTATGTCCTCCCAAATAACCTTTCCCTCTTTGGATTCCAAAGCCGCCAAAATAAGGAGGTCCTCAACCAAAGCCTCCATTTCCTTTGTTCTTTTCAAAATCCTCTCAAGAAATCTTTTTTTAAAAGGATATTTCTCCTCAAGGTAGAGGGTTTCCGCTATAGAGCTGATAACCGAGATGGGGGTCTTAAGCTCGTGGGATACGTTGGCGACAAAATCCTTTTTAGCCCGTTGGTAGGTTTTTAAGGGTGTTATTTCCTCTATAAGGAAAATAATGTTTCCATCCTCTTCAAATTTTGTTATTTTGAAAAAACGGTTTTTAAGTTCCACTTCGGAGGGATTTTCTTGCAATAAAAACTTTAAAAGTTCCCTTTCGGAAATTCCCCACTCGTGGAGTATGGGATTGGTATATAAAATCTTTCCTTGGTGTTTTTCAACAACGATAACTCCGTAGGGAGATCGGTCTACAATCCTTTTAAAGAGGTCCAACATTTAAACTTAAAATTTTGGGTATTTTATGGTGGAAGCGGTGATTTTTGACTTGGATGGAACCCTTCTCGATACCGCCCCCGACCTTTACCGTGCCCTTTGCGATACCGCAAGGGATTACGGAATAGAACCTCCATCCTTTGA
Source organism: Aquificales bacterium (assembly GCA_012962155.1). Taxonomy (GTDB): domain Bacteria; phylum Aquificota; class Aquificia; order Aquificales; family QOAS01; genus QOAS01. The sequence continues at coordinate 8,739 of DTXZ01000022.1, read as the reverse complement.
GGAATTTAAAAAGCACATAGGTGGGGGAGCCTACGGATTTATAGCACCCTTTTTTTCCTCCGAGGTTTGGGAGGAAGCCCTTTTAAAACTGCGCTCCTATTACCTCAACAGGTATATTTGTAAAGAGACCAAACCCTTTGATGGAATCAGGGAGACCTTGGAAATACTAAAGAGCAGGAACTTAAAATTGGCGGTAGCCACCAATAAGATAACCGAGGGGGCTTTGAGGGTTTTAAAGATAACCGATTTACTCCATTACTTTGACACAGTCGTAGGAAGAGATCTCCCGAAAGAACATAAACCCTCTAAGGAACATATTCTCTTTATCTGCAAAAGCTTGAATTTGGACCCTTCCAAAACAATAGTGGTTGGAGATCGCATTGACGATATACTATCCGCCAAGGGTGCGGATGCCAAATCTGCATTAGCCTTATGGGGGTATATCCAACCTCTATCCAACGAGGTTAAGCCCGATTTTTTCCTAAAGACACCGAAAGAGCTACTAAATATCTTGGAATTTGAAGGCTAAAAACCCGCACAACCGCAAGCCGTAAAGCGGTTAGCAAATTTAAACCTTATGGTTAAAATTAATAGGTAGTTAGGAGCAGGGGTGGCGTGAACCCGCCCAAAGCCTCGCATTATAATGCGAGGCAGTTCACAATGATAATTAATAAAAGAAACCCCTCGGGAGGAAAAAATGGATATAGGAGTTTTGCTAAACCATACGTTGATCATTCAAGCCATTCTGTTTTTAATCTTCCTGTTTATCGTAAACCTGATTTATGTAAAGCCCTATTCCAAAACGGTAGACCAAAGGAACGCAAGAATACTGGAGCTCAATAAGGAAGCGGAAAAATTTCGCGAAGAAGCCGCTCTTTACCTAAAGGAAGCGGAAAAAATCCTAAATGAAGCGGGACAAAAGGTTAATGAGATACTGGAAAAGGCCCGCAGGGAGGCAAAAGAGCAAGCCAACAGGATTATAGAGGAAGCGGAAAAAGAAGCCAACGAAAGGGTTAAAAAAGCCAAAGATGAAATTGCCAAAGAGCTTGAAACCGCAAAGGCCCAGCTTGCGCAAAAGGTAGAAGTTCTCGCCAAAATAATCGTTGAAAAATTTGTTGGGGAGAGGAAGTAATGAAAGCAAATACAGTTTGGAGTATCGTTGGAATTTTAATATCGACGGGGGTAGCCCTCGCCTCGGAAGTGGGGGGCACAGGGCACGAATTGGAGAGCCCCGCGGTTTTAATCTGGAAAGGTATTAACATCGCTATTGTCGTAGGTGCTCTGGTCTACCTCTTCAAAGACCCGTTTCTCAAGTGGATAGAAAACTACAAAAATGAAATAATCGGTAGTGTAAAAGAGGCCGAAGAAAACCACGCCAAAGCCAAAGAGGAATTACATAAGGCCAAAAGAATGCTAGAAGAGGCAAAAGTTAAATACGAAGAAAGTATAAAGATGGCACAGGAAACGGCCGAAAGGGAAAAAGAGCAAATAATTACCCAAGCTCAAGAGATAGCCAATAGAATTAAGCAAAAGGCTGAAAAGGTAATAGAAATAGAAACCAACAAAGCTAAAGAAGAACTTAGAAAATATGCCGCTAAAAAGGCTATAGAGCTATCGGAAAAAATGCTTAAAGAGCTTTTTGTCAACAAAGAAATTCAGGAGAAGTTTACCAAAAAAATGCTCTCCGACCTCAGCAAAAACTAAGGAGGTTACTCAAATGCTAAAGGGAACCGTATTGGCCAAGAGGGTTGTAAAGGTTTTATTGAATAAATTGAAAGGGAATACCGCCGAGCAGATTAAATTTTTGGAATTCTTAAAAATCCTTAAAGAGCTTTATAGAAGAAACAAAGCTTTTAGAGATTTTGTCCTAAATACGGAAATTCCCATCGCAGATAAGGAGAAGTTTTTTGAAAGATTCGTCCAAAGTTTGGATTTAGAAGATAAAGAACTCGCAAAGGAACTTTTGGTGTTTTTAACCAAAAACCACGGTTTTAAATATTTATCTTTGGTTATAAGGGCTTACCAATACGAGTTGGAAAACGTTTTGGGAACCGTAAAAGCGGAAATTGAAAGTGCCAGCGAACTACCGCAGGAAATAAAAGATAACCTCGTAAAGGTATTGGAAAATAAGTTAGGCAAAAAGGTAGAAACCACCTTTGCGGTAAACCCCGAACTTATAGGGGGATTTGTAGTTAAAACAACCTCCTTTGTGGTAGACGCTTCCGTTAAAGACCTCTTGAAAGACCTTGCAATGAAAATATAACTTTACGGGAGGTAAAAAATGACTTTGTCCTATGAAGAAGCTTTAAAAGTTTTAGAGGGTAGACTTAAAGAGTTTGAACCTAAAGCAAAACTAGACGAGGTTGGAGTTGTTTACTACGTCGGTGACGGAGTTGCCAGGGCTTACGGGCTCGAAAAAGTAATGGCAATGGAGATAGTTGAATTTGACAACGGGGTAAAGGGTGTCGCCTTCAACCTAGAAGAAGACAACGTAGGTATTATCATACTGGGAAGCGAAGCGGGAATTAAGGAAGGCTCTCTCGTAAAGAGAACTGGTCAAATTCTATCCATACCCGTAGGAAAGGGACTTATAGGTAGGGTGGTAGACCCCCTGGGTAACCCCTTGGACGGCAAAGGACCTATTGAATACGAATACTATTCTCCCGTTGAAAAGATAGCCCCCGGTATAGTTAAGAGGAAACCCGTTCACGAACCCCTCCAAACCGGTATAAAAGCCATCGACGCAATGATTCCAATCGGAAGAGGGCAAAGGGAGCTTATTATCGGTGATAGAAACACCGGTAAAACTACCGTTTGTATAGACACAATACTAGCTCAAAAGCAACATAACGAACAGAATCCCGACGACAAAATTTACGCGGTTTACGTTGTTATAGGACAGAGGAGAAACGCCGTTGCAAGACTTATAGACTTACTTGAAAAATACGGCGCTATGGAATACACCACCGTTGTTGTTGCCGACTCCACAATGGCGCCCGCATTGCAATTCTTAGCACCCTTCAGCGGTTGTACCATAGGAGAATACTTCAGAGACAACGGTATGCACGCGGTTGTAATTTACGACGACCTTACCAAGCACGCGGAAGCCTATAGGGCCCTATCGCTTCTAATGAGACGTCCGCCCGGTAGGGAAGCTTACCCCGGTGACGTATTCTATCTACACTCTAGACTTCTGGAACGTGCGGCAAAATTGAACGATGAAAACGGAGCCGGTTCCCTGACAGCACTGCCTATTATTGAGGCTAAAGCGGGTGACGTTACCGCATACATCCCCACCAACGTTATTTCTATTACCGACGGACAGATTTTTCTTGAAACCGATCTATTTAACAAAGGTGTGCGTCCCGCCATTAACGTAGGTATCTCCGTATCCAGGGTTGGAGGTGCGGCTCAAACGAAGATAATGAAAAAGGTGGCGGGTAAACTCCGTCTGGACTTGGCACAGTTTAGGGAATTGGAAGCTTTTGTCCAATTTGCCTCCGAATTGGACGAGGCTACCAAGAAGGTTATAGAAAGAGGACTAAGATTGGTGGAATTGCTTAAACAAGAACCCTATAACCCTATTCCATTCGAAAAGCAGGTTATAGCCATATACGCCGGAACCCGGGGTTACTTGGACGACATACCCGTCTCCGCTGTAAGGAAGTTTGAAAAAGAGCTATACGCATTTTTGGATACCGAAAAACAAGAGCTACTTAAGAAAATCAGAGAAGTTAAAGACCTAACTCCCGAAATAGAGGAAGGAATTAAGAAAGCCCTTGATGAATTTAAGAAAAAATTTGTTCCCTAATATTCCCTTTTAAGCCTTTTCCAATTTTTTTGCAACCTCTTTGGCAAGGTATATAAAGTTAAGTTCGCTTTCTATGTTGTTCTTTGAAGGAATAAAAACCTCGGTGGGAGCAAACCCATAATTTTTAATAATATCCAAGAGTTTGTCGTCGGTATTTCCCAAGATTAGCGGAAAGAGTTTATCGGAAAAACCTATATTGGAGAGTATTGGTTCTACCAATTTCGCCTCCGAGGGATATAGAAATTCTACCGTTGGAACCCCCTTTTGGGATAGGTAATATTTCCAGGCAAAGAGTATGCTCCGCCTTTTGGCAACTACCAAAGGTATATAGAACAGCAGTTTTTCTCTTAAAAGGTTTATAAGGTTTACTTCCTCAAACCTAAAGGTGTAATCTTTTAAAAACCGCTCTATTTGGGGAATAGTCAGAACTTCTTTGGAAACTCTTTTAAGGGTTTCAATTAGATAATCTCCCTCTATCTGAACGCAGTTTTTTAATCCCGTGCAATCCTTGGTAAAAATTAAGCCTTTGGAATTTTCCAAAATTAGTTTCAAAATTTCCCTCTCCTCATCGGTTGGGTGAGGGATAAAAAAGAGTCTTTTGCCATTTTGAGATTTTAAAACCAATCGGTCCTCAAAACGGAAACATACATCGTTGGAATAATCGGTTGTTATATTTCCGAGTAAAAGGTATAGGAGGTAGCCCTCATCCCTTCCGTATACGCCAATAACCATAAAGGGAAATATGATATTTGCTTCCTTTATCAACTCCCGCCATTTGTAATTTAGCGACAATAAATTTTTATGAAGTTTGGTGTTGCGGTCTTTCCCGGTTCCAACTGCGACTACGATACCTTTTACGTAATAGATGAGATACTAAATAAGCCCGTTAAGTTTCTTTATTGGGAAGATAGAAATATAGATGTAGATTGTGTGGTAATTCCCGGTGGTTTTTCTTTCGGGGATTACCTACGTCCGGGGGCTTTGGCATCCAAAACTCCTTTAGCCGAAGCTATATACAACTTTGCCCAAAAAGGAGGATTGGTTGTAGGTATCTGCAACGGTTTTCAAATTCTCACCGAAATGCATCTCCTTCCGGGGGTCCTCATACCGAATAAACAGCTAAAGTTTGTGTGCAAACCGGTATACCTCAGGGTGGAAAACGAAAATACACCCTTTACCCGTAAGTTGGAAAGAGGGAGTGTAATTAAGATCCCAATAGCCCATCACGACGGAAACTTTTATGCCCCTCCCGGAGAACTTAAAAAGTTAGAGGAAAACGGACAGGTGCTTTTGAGATATTGTTCCCCCGAAGGGGAAGTTTCCTCCCCATACAATCCCAACGGAAGTGCAAACAACATAGCGGGAATAGTAAACAAAGGGGGTAACGTTTTCGGGCTTATGCCTCACCCCGAAAGGGCGAGTGAAAATGAATTAGGAAACAACAGCGCTTTATTTATCTGGTATAGCCTCATAGAGGGTTAGGATTTTTATCTTTTAGAAATGGGAAAAACGGTGGTTATATACCATAAAAACTGTCCCGACGGATACGGGGCGCTGGCGGGTGTTGTTTACAAGCTTAAACCTTGCAATCTAATCTACGACGATACGGAAAACTATCTTTACGACGAAGGGAGAAATTTCTTCGCCATACCGACCAACCACAGCACCGACTTTACCCGTTTGAGGAATATCCTTGCCGAAAACAGAGGAGATTTTGATATCTACATGGTAGATATTTTTGTCCCCAAGATTTATAAGGTGGTAAAGGAATTTACCAACATAAAGAAGGTTACCGTTATAGACCACCATAAAACCGCTTTGGAATCGATTAAAAAAGGTATTCCCGAAGATGTCGGGGAAAAATTTGAAATCTACATAGATTTGGACTATTCGGCCGCAACCCTAACGTGGAAAGTTCTAAACGGATTTATCCCCGAAGTTATGAAATACATTGAAGATAGGGACATTTGGAAGTGGGAAATACCCGATTCGCTCTATGTTCTTACCGCTATCGATGCCCGTATCTTCAACGTTTTGAAACCCCACGAGGTTGTGGACAGTCTCCTCAAACTTGTAGAGGAGTTTCCCAAAGAAGAATTGGCCCGCGAAGGGCAATCCATGATAGAGTTTAAAGAAAGTGTTGTAACGAGATTGGTTGAAAACAATGTCCACTACATAGTTCTTCCCAGCGGACATAAACTTTATGCGGTAAACTCCTCCGTATTTCAATCGGACATAGGTAACCGTTTGGCCCTAATTTCTCCCGATAAGGTAGCCTGCGTCTATTCCATATCGCCAAAGGAGGATGGGGTTTATGTAAATTGCTCCATAAGGAGCACCGAAGGAAAGGCCAGGGAAATAGCCCAAGCCAACGGAGGTGGCGGACACGACAACGCCGCGGGCTGTAGGGTGCCCCTATCGGAAGTTCAATTTCTACCTTTAGAGAAATAGGGGTCTAAAGGATGACGGTAGAGCTACTTACAAAGGAGCAGTTGGAAAAGGTTAAATTTGCCAGCAAAATAGTAGCCCAAGCCCTAGAATACCTCAAGGATTTTGTAAAACCGGGGGCTAGCGCTTGGGACTTGGAAATGGCAATAAGGGATTGGCTTAAAAAAAACTATCCCAACGCCCGTCCAGCCTTTTACGGTTATAGAGGTTATCCCGCCTACCTATGTGTATCGGTTAATGAAGAGGTCGTTCACGGCATACCGCGGAAAGAGAGGGTTTTAAAGGAAGGTGACATAGTAAGTATAGACTTCGGAGTGGAATACGAAGGGTTTTATGGCGACAGTGCCAAAACTTTTAAAGTAGGAGAAGTTTCCAAAGATATTGAAAGACTCCTCGAGGGAACGGAAAAGGCCTTATACAACGCCATTGAGGAGGTTTACGCCGGAAACAAGCTTGAAAATGTAGCAAGGGCTATTTACAAAACTTTAAAAAAATATCGCCTACATCCCATTTGCAAATACGGTGGACACGGTATAGGAACGAAACTCCACAACGAACCTTTTGTGGCCAACTGCCCGGGAGTGGGGCCAAAAATGAAACTAAAAGAGGGAATGGTATTGGCAATAGAACCTATGGCGGGTTTAAAAACCGCAAAGACTATGGAACTGGCGGACGGGTGGACCGTTATAACTTGGAATAGAACTCCCGCCGCCCACTTTGAGCATACGGTAGCTATAACGGAAAATGGTCCCGAAATTCTCTCTCTTCCCGATTAATTCCTTTTTATTGTCCAAATGGTTAAAAATAGGTAAGGAATAATAAAAAACAGTCCGTAAAAGGGATTAACCGATACCCTGTTTACCCCATTTTGAAAAAAGAGGAGGGCTACATAAAAAGAGACAAAGACAAAAGATAGGAAACCTACGGAGGAGAAAAATTCCTCCCTTCTAGTGGAAGGGAACAACTTTACCGCTGACACAAGGGGGACTATTACGCTAAAAACCACCAGTAGAAACCTTTTTACCAACTCCCACAGATAGGGGTAGTAATTGAGGCCTATATCCCTTGCGAGGAACAAAAGCCCCAAAAGCTCACTCAAGGAGAAAAATTGAGGGTTCTTAACCTTTAGGAGCTTGGTATCAAGATTTAGCTCCAAACGGAGTTTTCGAGAAATTTTTTCCTCCCTTTCTGAAAAAAAGGAAAATTTATCCGTTGTAACAACTATTTTCTCCTTTTTAACCGAAAATTTTGCACGGGGAATCTGTATAATCCACTCCAATTGGTAATCCTTATCCACCTTAAAGTATTTACCGCCGAAGGCTAAGCCCTCTTTTAAGTTTATCAAACGGAAATATATAAACTCATCCTTTCCCAATTTATACCAAAAGTTTTCCACCACCCCATCTTTTATGGGTTTGTTTTTCGCCTCTAAGTAGGAAATTTTTTGCACGTACCCCGCAAAGGGGTATACAAACTCAAAGTAGGCGGTGAGGAGTAAACCTATACCCAGAGAGGTTAAAAATAGGGGTAGAGCCAAGCGACGGGGTGGTATACCAAAGGTAAATACAACCAAGTTTAGTTTCGTTTTGAAAAACAAGTGAAGGGTCAAAGCGCAAGCGGTAAATTCAAGAAGGGGAAAAAAGATAGGTAGAAAAGCTCCTACCGAGGATAGGGCATATTTAAGTAAAACTTGGGGTTGGGTATTTTTAGCTATATTGAAAAAAAGTAGCGTGGAAAGAATTACACCCAGAAGGATTGAAGTGATTAAAACTGCCAATAAATTTTGCCCTAAATGCCAAATAAAGTATCGGTAAAGGATAGGTATCTCTTTAAAAAAACCCCTTGAGTTACCCATGGCCTGCGACTAACGATACTATGTTACATCTCTGATGAGGATACTTTTTTTGCATTTCCTGGGTACTTTATTTGTCCTTTCGTGCGGAAAGAAAGCTCCTCCCCAACCTCCGCCTGCGGTTTCCGAGACCTCCCACGGTGTAAAAAAAGAAACTATAACGGAGGGTGAAGGAGGATACTTTATAGGAGATGACGGAATAGTCACCCTCTACTGGGATTTCCCCGTAAGGGTGCAACTATTTGAGATTTACCTTCTCGGAAAAAAGGTTGCCCTAACGGGGGATAACTTTTTCGTTTATCCTACCCCTTTAAAGAAGGGAGAGTCTTATCTATTCACCATTTGGGCGATAAAAGGGGGAAAACGGATAGGAAAGGTGGAAATAGAGGTTAAATATTAGAAAGGTCTATTTTTCCCTCGTATATCGCCCTTCCGACAACGACCCCCTCCGTAATAGCCACCAATTTTTTTATATCTTCTAGGGAAGCAACACCGCCGCTTGCAATAACCGGTTTTCTAACAAACTTTTTTATAACCTCGTAAGGTTTGGTATCTACCCCATCTAAAGTACCATCGCGGTCTACTACGGTATACAGATATCCCCAAATGGGTTTCTCTTCAAAGGATT
>DTXZ01000021.1 GCA_012962155.1 Aquificales bacterium | reverse complement strand
GTTTTAGTAATTCTTCCTTTTTTCTTTTAAAAATTTTTATATCTCTCAGTGTTTTTACCTTTTTTAAATTTTCACTAAGTTGGTATAAAGAATTCTTTATCAATTCCCAGTAATTTTGGAAATTTTTTCTAAAAATTCTATTTACCAGAACTTGGGCCGAACCTACTAATACTGCAAGGGCTATATGGGTAAGAGATAGATAATTTTTTTCACCAGTAATTATATAAGCACCTATTGGAACTAGAAAAATTAATGAAAAAATAGAGAGGTTTGTATAAAAAATGTATTTTCCAAAAATATTTACTTTTCTTCTTACCATGGCAAAAGTCTATAGAAGAATTTTATACACTTGCGGTTGAAAATTGCAAAATATCAATTGAAGGAATGTTTAAAGAAAAAATAAGGCATTTTCACTTGGTGGGAATAGGCGGTATAGGAATGTCGGGAATAGCCCACATCTTACTCGATATGGGCTATAAAGTCAGCGGAAGTGACCTTAACGAAAATAAAAATGTTCAAATTTTGAGGGAAAAAGGTGCAAAAATCTTTATCGGCCACCGCCATGAAAATCTTCCCACTAGTGCGGATGTATTGGTTTATTCCTCCGCGGTAAGTTCGGAAAAAAATCCCGAAATTCTGGAGGCTAAAAGAAGGGGAATTCCCGTAATTCCACGGGGGGAAATGCTGGCGGAACTTATGAGGGTAAAGGAAGGTATAGCGGTAAGCGGAAGTCACGGGAAAACAACAACCACTTCAATGGTAGCCCATATCTTCTACAAGGCAGGTTTAGACCCCACCGTAATAATAGGGGGAAAACTCCACCTATTTAGCGGTCAAAATGCCCGCTTGGGAAAGGGAGAAATTCTGATAGCGGAAGCGGATGAAAGCGACGGAAGTTTTTTAAAACTCTCGCCGGTGGTTGCAGTCGTTACCAACATAGATAAAGAGCATTTGGACTATTACCGCAGTTTTGAAAAGATAAAAAATTCCTTTTTGGAATTTTTAAATAAGGTTCCCTTTTACGGGTTTTCCGTTGTAAATATAGACGATATTTCCGTTAGAGAGATTTTTCCGAAAATAACCCGCAAAGTTGTTTCTTATGGTATAAATTACCCCGCAGACTACAGGGGAAGGGATATAAGAAAAACTTCCGATGGCTACCTATTTTCGGTTGAGACTCCCAGATATATCTTAAAAGACTTAAAACTTAACCTTTTGGGAAGGCATAACATTTATAACGCCCTCGCTTCCGTTGCGGTTGCAATGGAAAGCGGTATCTCCCCCGAGGTTATAAAGGAAGCACTGGAGGAATTTAGAAATGCGGAGAAGAGATTGGAACTTTTGTCAAAAACCGAAAAGGTAATCTTTTACGAAGATTACGCCCACCATCCTAGGGAGATAGATGCGATTTTTAAAGCATTGAAAGAATTTTATCCCGATAGAGAAATAATTTTTGTATTTCAACCCCACCGTTATACCAGAACTTTTTATCTTTGGGAGGAGTTTGTTAAGGTTTTAAAACCTTTTAAAGGAATTATTACCGAAATATATCCCGCAGGGGAGGAACCTATTCCCAACGTAAACGCCGAAAGGTTGGCGAAAGATAGTTCATCTCTATACGGAGCTGATGAAAACGAGGTAGAAAACCTTTTGAGTTTTTTAATCAAAGATGGAGAACCCAAGGTGGTTATATTTTTAGGTGCGGGTTCCATAGGGCGGTGGGCTAAGGAAATTGCTTCTAAACTTTCTCTTCATCGTTAACCTATTTCCTTAAATAGGATTTCCCTAACCGTTTGAATCTTAAGCCCTTTTTTAGCTAAAATATACCTTTTGCGTTTAAAAATTGAAGGAGGCACATTAGTATGGCAAAAGAGAAATTTGTAAGGGAAAAGGAACACGTAAACGTAGGAACCATAGGCCACGTAGACCATGGGAAATCAACGTTGACCTCCGCAATAACC
>DTXZ01000020.1 GCA_012962155.1 Aquificales bacterium | reverse complement strand
CTTTGGAACAGCCCCCCAAGGTGGGTTATTTGGGTCCCAAAGCTACCTTTACCCATCAGGCGGCTCTTCACCATTTTGGAATATCCGCCAAATATGTTTCCCTTCCCACCATAAGGGATGTTTTTGAAGAGGTTGGAAGAGAAAATGTTGACTACGGGGTCATTCCAGTTGAAAACACCATAGAAGGTGTCGTAAATCGAACCCTGGATATGTTTTTAATAATAGACAACGTCAAGATTGTGGGAGAAATCGTTATTCCAATTTCTCTAAATCTCCTCTCTTTGGCTAGCGAGCTCTCTCAAATAAAGAGGGTTTACTCCCATCCCCACGCCTTGGCCCAAACCCGCCAGTGGTTGGATAAGCATCTTCCCCACGCCCAGAGAATAGAGGTTGAAAGCACCGCTAAAGCGGCGGAAATGGCGTTGGAGGACGAAAGTGCTGCGGCTGTAGCCAGCGAAGCGGCGGCGATGGTTTACAACCTAAACATCCTTGCTAAAAACATCCAAGAGAATTTAAATAACTATACGAGATTCTTAATAATAGGAAAGATGGAACCCCGAAAAACCGGTAAGGACAAAACGACAATTTTATTTGCGGTTAAAGATGAAGTTGGCGCCCTTTACAAGGCATTGGAATCTTTTTATAAAAACAAGGTAAACCTAACGAAAATTGAAAGCAGACCCACCAAAGAAAAATCTTGGGACTACGTATTTTTTGTAGATTTGGAAGGACACAAAGAGGACCCACACGTTAAAAGGGCTATAGAGGAACTCAAGGAAAGGGCGAAAATGGTAAGGATTTTAGGCTCCTATCCGTCCGCTTTAAGGGTTTAATCCATTTCAAAGATATCATTGTCAAAACCTTCAATTTCTACAATTTCCCCTTCTTTGGGTTGTTCCGTTTCCGCAGACTTGCGGTATTCACCCAACCAATTTTGGATTAGGTAACTTTTTAGGCTTTCTATCTCTTCCTGACGGTTGAAATCCAGGTTAGCCATATAAGTTTTGGCTACGGAGGAAAATACCTTTCTAACGAAGGCGGTTAAGGCTAAACTCCCCAACCTTACGGTGTTACCACCAAAAAATACCTCTATCTCCTCCAACTTTAACAGTTTATCCAAGGAATTCAGTCTCCTTAAGGCGGTTTTTATAAGGGTTTGCAACACCCTATTGGGATACAAATCTATAACTTCCAAACCCCTTTCTTTGGAAGGGTAAAATCCCTCTTGGAGGGTTCCCTTGATTTTCAACTTGTAGTGTATAGGCTTTCTCTCTTCAATCCTTTTTAGGAAAAACCTAACCAGTGCCTCTATCTCCTGCTTGAATTCCGTTTTAAAGGTATTTTCAAGGTTTTCGTTTACCAGCTCAAGGGTTTCGTAAATTTCCGACCACCCTTCTTTGGTCAGTCCCGAAGTATCAAGACCCGCCTCTTGCAAGAGGGACAAAAGCTCATAAAGGGTTACCAGTTTTCCTATCGTAAAAGGTGAATAGAGAATTCTTTTTGAAAGTTCCAGTTCCCCCTTTATTTCCCTTAAAAAGTTTAGGGTTTCATCCGCAATTTCCCCCCCTTCACCCACTAAAGGTAGAACAAACTTTTCAAGGTCTTCTATTCTTTTTCTCAGAGAGAGGTTATCCTTTATCCGCTCTTTGAGGGGGGAAAGCTGGGGCTTTGTTCCCGTCTCAAGGCTTCTTATGAGCTCCTTTAAAGCTTCATCCATTACCGCAATGGTTTGCCGAGCCTTTGTCAATTCCATAGGGAAAAGGTCCCCTTCATCGCTAAGACACAAAAACAGTTCTAAGTAACCTTTTTGAAGTTTTTTACTGAGGTTGTTGTAAGTGGGAAGGGTTAAAACCGCGTAAACGCCTTTAATTCTTTTGGCCTGTCCCAAGGTTAAATCCTTGTAGGCATAGGCGGTAGAAAGCAGATTTTCTCCCAAGTAACGGATTTCGGGCTTTTGGGTTACAAATAATCTGTCTCCTTTGCTCCTTACCGCCTTTAAGATATCGGGGTTGTAAAGTTTGTTGCGAAGTTTGGTTAGTTCCCTCAAAAGCTCTCTCCTCTTCTCGGAGAGTTTTTTATATTCCTCGCTCTCTCTATCAAGTTTTGTTAGTTCGGAATTTATCTCCTCTATTTGAACTTCTAAATAGGAAATTCTTTCATCTTCCTCTCCGGTGTAGGCGGGAATTACCTCGTTCACCTTGTAGGTGGAAAAAGGCACTAAAACTATACCTTCGTCGGTTGAACCTATAAAACTTCCCGCATAAATTCTCTCGGGGGGATTGCCGTAAACCTCCTTTATCTTCCCCTCGTCGTATTGCAAAGTTTCCTCTATTTCCTTTTGAATGGCGGGCAAAAGTCCGAAATCTACATAATCAATGTAAAAGGCTATTTGCTTTTTAACCGATTTGGTTTCTTTGGTTATCAAGGCGTAATAGGAAATACCCTCTTCTTCCTTCACCCCACAAAGGATTCCTTTTACCTCACCTTCTAATGCGTCGTAAAGAATTTCGTAAACCACATTGCCCGCAACGTTACTAAAAACCTGAAACCCTTTATAAACCTCTACCAAGGTAAGGTTATCCAAAACTTTATAAATAGGTTTGGAAAACGGTTTCCCCTTTTCCCGGGTCTCTTTATCCCTCACACTATCGGGGTTACCCGCAACTACCGAGGAACCTATGTAAAGCTCGTCTAAGTTTTTCTCAAATTTTCTATGTCCTACTATAAAGGTCATATATAAAAAATTGTTTATACCCATTTTTGTTTTTGTGATTTTGTCACCCATTTTGGAAAACTTCGCAAAAATTTCACTTGCCCTAAAACTTGACAAAAGCAAAAACTTGACAAACCGTCTTTTGTTAGTAACCGCTAAAACATAACCAAAGAAGTTTATTTAAAAAAAAAGTTGTAATGCGGTTCTGAAAGACTAGGGTTGCAGTTAATGCCCGCCAAATGCGGGAAGAGCCTTTTTGAGCAAAAAGGAACTCAAGGCTTAATTTGATTAAAATTCTCCCTTTATGCTTTTTAAGGTTCTTATTACTCCCAAAAAAGGACTTCTAGACCCCCAAGGAAGGGCTGTTGAAGAACTTTTGAAAGAAAAGGGGTATGAAGGGGTAAAAAACGTAAGGGTTGGTAAAGTGGTTTTACTGGAAGCCCAAAGTGAGGAGCAGGTTCACGAAATAGCCAAAAAGATATTGGTAAACGACCTTATAGAGGACTACACCGTTGAAAGGGACTGAGCAATGAATGGGAACCTAAGTAGTGTTCTTAAATTCCTTCAAACTTTTTTGAGATTGGTTTTTACCGCCTACATTGTCTATCTGTTCTTCCTATACCTTTGGTCTACTTTTGATTACCTATTTCCAAAAGTATCCTTTGTGGTGTCCCTTTTGATTACCGCGGTGGTAGTGGGATATTTGGGAAGGAAATATATCCCTTCGAGGGCAAAAAGGTAAATGCTTGTACTGATAAAGGTCGGTTCAAATATCCTAAGAACACCCGAAGGAGATATAGACCTGGCCTTTATCTCCTCTTTAGCTGAGAGGATAAAGCGACTCCGCCAAAGGGGCTACAAGTTTGTAATAGTTTCTTCGGGGGCGGTTTTGGCGGGTATAAAGAAACTCGGTTTTAAGGGGAAACCCAAAAGCTTGACCGATAAACAGGCTTTGGCGTCGGTCGGGCAGGCGTACCTGATGCACCTTTACGATACCTTATTTGGAAATTACGGGCTTAAGGTGAGCCAAGTCCTATTAAATGCGGACATATTTAAAAACCGCCGGCGGTATGAGAATGCAAAAAACACCTTTTCCCGCCTTATCAGGTGGGGAATAATTCCCATAGTTAACGAAAACGATACCGTGGCGGTCGAGGAGCTAATTTTCGGCGATAACGACTTTTTAACCGCCTATTTGTCGGTAATGTTGAGCCCAAAGTTTGTGATTATCGTGTCTACCGCGGGAGGGTTATATACGGGCGATCCCAAAAGGGAAGAGGCTAAACTTATAAGGGAGGTTTCCTCCATCGGCGAAGTATTAAAATACGCCAAAGCGACCAGAAGCGAATACGGTTCGGGTGGAATGAAATCCAAACTGGAGGCGGCGAAGATAATCCACTCCCTCGGTATACCCTTGGCGATAGTTGGGAAGCAAACCCCTTTGGAGAACATTTTGGAAGGAAAACCATTTGAGGGAACGCTGATAAAACCCTCGCCTAAACCGGTTAAGGGTAAAAAGAAACTTATCGCCTACATAGAGCCGCCAAAGGGAATAATTTACACCGACGAAGGGGCAAAGAAAGCCCTAATACGGGGAAAAAGCCTTTTGGCGGTGGGTATAAAGGCGGTGGAGGGAAGCTTTGAACGGGGGGAAACGGTTAGCGTTGCATTGGCAAACGGGGAAATTTTTGCCAAAGGAAAGGTAAATTTCTCCTCGGAGGAAATAAAAAAGTTAATCGGCAAAACCACAGAGGAAATTAAAAAACTATTTCCCGACCGTCCGCCGGAGGTTATCCACAGGGATAATTTAATCCTCTGGTGAGGCTTTGGATAGTTTTAATCCTTGCGGTGTTTTTCTCTGCATGTAAACCGCAAAAGGTGGTAGAAGTTCCCCCCTCCCTTATGGTAACCGAAACTTTGGAAAAACCTATAAGGGGTAAAATTTTTATCGGCGACCTCAAAGTGCCTTTTAAGTGCCACCCCAAAGGGGAGAGATTCGTTTTTCCCTTAACCCTTGTGGGTTTTGTGGGGTATTCGGAACCCACGCTTAGGTTGGGAAAATACCGTCTTTCTTTCCCTTTGGGACTCTGTAAAATCTTAGCCCGTAAACTCGTTTTTCCCAACTACAGTGTGGAAAAAACCACCGATGGTTACTTAATAAAGTCTTCCAATGGGGCAATTTTTAGCGAGGTTTACACCGACCACCTTTGGAGGGTAAAAAAGGCACAAATTTGCGACCCCTCGGGGTGTTACGAAATTAGATATTCACCAAATTGGGTGGAAATTAAAGGTTTAGGATGGAGCTTAAACTTTGAGGTTAGTCCCTCTCTACCAAAAACCAACGGATACCATCCTCGCTATACTCCTTTAAAACCTTAAAACCGAGTTTCCTAAAGGCGGGAATGGCTTTTTCGTGGGTATCCGCCCTTATAGGTTTCCCCGCCAATTTTTCCAGGGTTTCTACAAGCTTTCTCGCCACTCCCTTCTTTCTATATTCCGGTTTAACGTAAATGTCGTAAAGGTAGGTATGATTTCTCTTTCTTCTGGCGTATAGGAAGCCTATGGGCTTTTCCCCCTCTTTGGCTACTAACAAAAAGGAATTGGGAGTGGCTCGGTAGTTTTTATAATAGTTTATCGCATCGTAGCGCTCTTGGTAAATCTTTAGCCCCTTTTGGGCATCTCCATAGATGGCTTTAAGCATATCTTTCAACATCGGAAAAAAATTTTCAAAATCCTCCATTTGAAACCATCTTTCCACCCTTGGCATGGCAAACTAATTTAATCCCAACGGTGGAAATGGAAAGGAAAGAGGATAAACTGGGCGAATTTGAACTGATAGAACTCCTTACGGGGGAAATAAAAAATAGTGACTCCTCAATTTTGAGGGATTTTGGAGACGATACCGCCTTTGTTAGGTATGGAAAAGAGATTCTTCTCCTAACGGTGGATACGCTGGTTGAAGGTGTCCACTTTTTGAGGAGATATCCCCCTTCCGCGGTAGGTTGGAAATTGGTCTCCGTAAACGTCAGCGATATAGCCTCCAAAGGCGGAAAACCCTTATGGGGACTTATAACCCTAGCTTTATCCCCGCGGGTGGAAATTGAGTATTTAAGAGAGCTCTACAGGGGGATAAATTCCGCACTGAAACACTACGGGTTTTCCCTGGTGGGGGGAAACACCACAAAGGGGGATAAACTCTGTCTAGACTTATCTCTAATAGGGGTCGCCCGCAGGGTGGTTTATAGGGATACCCCCAAGGTGGGGGACAAAATTTATGTAAGCGGAACTTTGGGAGACAGCAAGGCGGGATTGGAACTTTTATTGGAAAACAGGAAAAGCTACACCCATTGGGAGCAAAGACTTATAGAAAAACATCTAAAGCCCAAGGCCCGTTTGGACTTGGCCCAAGCGGTTGAAAAGTTTGCAAACGCTTCCATGGATATTAGCGACGGATTTTTAGCCGACCTAAGGAAGATGGTCAAAAACTATAGCGCGGTGGTTTATACCGATAAACTTCCCTTATCGGAGGAATTGGAAATTTTTTGCCAACATAGGGGGTGTAACCCCCTGCTTTACGCCCTTGAGGGAGGGGAGGATTACCAACTTTTGGTCTGTTCGGATAAGGAGCTAACACCCTACGGCTTTTCGTTGGTGGGTGAGATAACCGCGGAGGGAAAGGGAGAAATTTACACACCCGACGGAAGAAAACTCGAGGCGAAAGGTTTTGACCACTTAAAAAGTTAGACTTAATCTCCGTTTTCGCCAAAAAGGAAGTTTTCCAACTCTTTAATCGCCTCGCTTGCCTGTTCGGGGGGAACCACCGCGGGGAATATGGCAACCGCCACGTTGGGGTCTTTAAAGAGCTTACTCGCCAAGTATTGTTGAAGCTCTTCCAAATCCTCGGGGGAAAGGTCGGTTCTTAAGACTTCCTCAATCGGTTTTTCGGTTGCAAAAAAACCTACGATTGCAAAAGGTATAGCCACCGCATTTTTTTCCGCCATTAAACTTCCTCCTTAACCTTTTAGTTTATAACCATTGTTTTAATTTTGAAGCTATTGGTGTATAGAGGAAAGCTTTGGGATGTTCGGTCGGTTTTCCAAGGAGCCACCCCTGAACGAGGTCGGCCCCTAATTCGTAAACAACTTTTAGCTCTTCGGGAACTTCCACCCCTTCCGCCACAACGAGCATATCGTTGGCATGCGCCAAGTTTATCAAATATCGGGTAATATCCCTTTTAACCTTGTTTTTGTGAATATCCCTTATGAATACCATATCTATCTTTATCACGTCGGGCATTATTTCCAAAAACCTAAAAAGGGAGTCCTCACCCGTTCCTATGTCGTCCAATGCTATCATTATTCCCAACTCTCGCCACTCCTTAACGAGCTGTTTAAGTTTTTTAACGTCAAAACCCGCGTATTCGGTTATCTCAACCACTATCTCTTGGGGGGAGATACCATTTTTATTCAAAAGTTCAAATAACCTTTCCGAGGCTATCCGCACATTTTGAAGGGATTCGGGAAAGAAGTTTAAGAAAATCTTAATAGGGGGAGGTATCTCTTCCTTTTTCTTCTTGAGAGCCTTTTCCCTACAGGTCCAGTCTATGGTTTCTAATATCGGTTTTGCAAACTTCATAAGGTAGTAAAGAGGTAGTTTCCCCCTGCAAAGGGCTTCAAAAGCAAAAAGCTCAAAGTGTCTGAGGTCTATTATTGGCTGAAATACCGCGTAAAGACTGTCTAAAATTTCTTTCCTTTGATATACAAGAAATTCCTCTATCATCTTATCAAAGGTTTTCATATTTAAAAGCGTCCTTATTAGGGCATCTCTGCTCTGCAGAGATACCTCGTCGGGAACATAGGAAAGTCTTAAACCCTTTAAGAAGTGTTTGTCCAATTCCGCCAGACGGTCTATTATATTTTCCTTAGTTCCATCTTCGGGGATGTCTAAAATGTAAGTTCCCCCTCCAAAAGGTTTTACCTTAAATCCCTTTTCTTCCAAAGACTTTAAAAATGCTTGTTTGTCCAAATTGGAGTAATGAATCAAAAAAGGCATCTTTGGGATAAATTTTAACTAACATTTTTTAGCAATAAGTATTCTAGGATTGCCTGCGAAGTCTTCTACAAATACTATTTGCCACCCTTTGGCGGTGAAAAATATTTCCAATTCTTCCCTTTGAAAAGGTTCAAATTCCAAAACCATAAATCCGTCCTCTTTAAGAATCCTATCGCAATGGGAGGCAAAGAATTTGTGGAATTTAGTCCCACCTTTACCGCCATTTAGGGCCAAAGTATTTTCGTATTTCACCTCGGGGGGGAGTTTGTCCAAATCTTCTTCCGCTATATAGGGGGGATTGGAAACCAAAAAGTGAAATTTTTCAAACTTTTTTAACTCCTTGGGGCAAAGTTTGAAAATATCCCCCTCCAAAAGGGTCAGCCTATCTTCAACCCCGTAGAGCTTGGCGTTATGGATGGTGTTTTTAACCGCAATTGGGTCTATTTCCACCCCAACCATTCTTAGGTTGGGAAATTGGCAAAGTAGGTTTACCGATATGCATCCGGTTCCCGTCCCCACTTCTAATCCCCAAATTGGGTTTTTTCCGAAGCTTTTTTCTATTAGGCCTATTGCGGTTTCCACCAAAAGTTCGGTTGCCCCCCGCGGTGATAAAACCTTGGGAAAGACTTTAAAGGTTCTCTCCAGACAATCCCACTCGCCTATGATGTGTTGGACGGGAATTCGCTCCTCACACCGTTTTTTAAAAAACTCTTCAAGTTCCCTCGGGTATTCAAACTCCCTTTTCTCCTCCAGCGGCAACAGTGAAGGGTGAACCCCCATTAGGTGGGCTATAAAAAATATGCAGTCCCTTTCGTAGGTCTCTATTTTACACCCCTTTAGCCTTTCCTTACAAAGTTCCAAGGCGGTTTTTACCTTCACAGAAAGAAAATCTATTCCAAACTTTTATAGGTTTCGTATAACCTCCAAATATCTTTAAGTGTAAGTTGATGAACCCTCGCGTCGGGGGAAATACCCGCTTTCTGCAAAAGCTCCGGCGGAAGCTTTTTTCTAAGCATCTTTTTAGGTTGGGAGAAAAGTTTTTCCAAAAACTCCTTGTATTCTTCCAAATGAAAGGGTGGGGGATTTACCTTAGGGGTGAATTTGACAACCGCGGAAACCACCTTGGGCGGAGGAAAGAAAAACCGAGGCGGAACACTGGTTAAGTATTGACTGTCAAAAAAGGTATTTACAAAAATTCCCAACCACGAAGGTTTACCCTTTAGCGTCAATCTTTCCGCCACCTCCTTTTGAACCATATAAACCGCCCTTTCTACGCAATCTTTGGAAAAAACGGTGTTTAAAACTATAAGGGATGCAACGTTGTAGGGTAGATTTCCTACCAGTTTCAGTTGTCGGGAAAATTGGCAAAAATTCAGTTTGGTAGCGTCTCTATTTACCAACTCAAAGTTGGAATATTTTCCGAATTTCTCCTTTAAAAGAGGTAGAAGTTCTTTATCAACCTCCACCGCTATGAGTTTTTTAGGGTTTCTCTTTAGGAGATCCTCCGTTAAGACTCCCGTTCCCGCCCCTATTTCCAAAACTACACTCTCCCTGTCTATATCCAAGGCGGAGACTATCTTTTCTACCACCCCTTTTGCCTTTAAAAAGTGTTGTCCAAAACGCTTTTTGGGTCTAACCATTGTTATCCCCAAAGAGAAAATCCTTTATAAGTTTTTCCATTTGGCGGTCTTTTCTGCAATACAAACAATACTCTTGCCCTTGGGTTGCGATGAATTCCCTTCCGCAGTTTTTACAAACCTTTTTTACCCCCCTTACGATGGGAATTTTTCCCGCCATAACATTATTGCGGGGGATAAAAGACTTTTCTAATATAAGGGCGGAATTGGGGCAGACCTCTTGACAGAGGCCGCAATCGGTGCAAAGAATTTGGGTAAAGTAGGTCCCCCCTTCGTCGGAGGAAAGGGCACGGGTGGGACACCAAAAGGAGCAAACCTTGCTGGATTGGCACCTATTGGGGTCAAAGAGGGGTTTGGCAAATCTAAGCCTTTCCTCCTTCACCGGTTGGTAACAGAGGTTTTCTGCCTTAAGGAGTTTAACATTTTCAAAAAACAACTGCCTCCAGAGGGGAACGTTAATCCTCTTGCTCAAGGTGGGTTTCCTAACCGTTTCCTCTTCCCCAAAAAGCTCCTTTAAAAATTCCCCATCCTCTCCCCTTTCGGGTGGTTGGGTGCTTTCTTTAACTTCCCCTTCCGCCCTATGGTAGTGTAGGAGCAAGTTGGCCCTTTCTATATATTCCTTTATATAGTTGTAAACATCCCTTTGGGGGCAGAGGCTACACTTGGAGGTGTCCAAGTAAACCTCCCCGCTGTGAAGCGCCAGCGAGGCTAAAAGTTCTTCATTTAACATTCCCAGGCATGGAACTTTTACGTCAAGCTCCCAATCGCTTAAGAAACACCCCACCTTTAAGGGAGTTTTATCCTTGTAGAACTCGGTTAGGTCTATCTCTATTTCAAAAACATTCACGGGACACTCGGAAAAGCAGAGACCGCAAACGGTGCATTTCTGCGTATCCACCTTTGGAGTATTGTTTTCCAACTCTATCGCCAAATGGGGACAAACTTCCTTACAACGGGAGCAAAAAACCTTCCCTTCGGAGTTTATGCAATTTTCCCCCTTCACCTTAAGGGGAAAGAGGGAGAGAAATTCCAAAAATAGGTTGGCTCCGTTCATCTCAAGAAGTTATTTTTTCGTCTTGCGGGGTGTGTTGTCTATAAAGCGGGGGCTTACAACCTGAGCTTTTATAGCTTTATTACCTATTAAAACTTCTACCTCTTCTCCCCTTTGAACTTCTTTGTCCAAAAATGCCAAAGCTATGGAAGCTTTTAAGTTGGGGGAATAGGTTCCGCTGGTAACTTCCCCTATCGGTTTCCCCCCTTTGAAGACATTTATCCCTTGACGGGCTATTCTCCTTCCTTCCAACTTAAGACCGAACAGCTTTCTTTGGGGCCTACCCCTCTTTTCCAGCCCTTCTTTTCCGTAAAAATCTTTTTCCACGTTTATAAATCTGCTTAGATTGGCTTCGCGGGGGTCTAACTCCTCGCTTAATTCGTGTCCGTAAAGCGGATAACCCGCTTCAATTCTCAAAACATCCCTCGCTCCGAGACCGCAGGGCTTGGCAAATTCCAATAGTTTTTTAAAAAGCTCTACGCCCCCTTCGGGGGGTATGTAGATCTCAAAGCCGTCCTCACCGGTGTAGCCCGTTCGGGAAACTATAACATCCCCAAAGGTTTTGAAGGTGTAGAACTTTAATTTTCCAACGGAGGGATAGAATTTTTCCAAAATCTCCACCGCGCGGGGTCCCTGCAATGCTATTTGAACCAACCGGGAGCTTTTATCCTCTATTTCTACACCGAAGGTTTCGGAAAATCTTTTCAAATGGTTTATAACCTTTTCCCTATTGGAGGCGTTCACGCAGAGCATAAACTCTGCTTCGCCTAATTTGTAAAGGGTAACGTCGTCTATCGTTCCTCCCCTTTCGTTAAGTATCAGCGAATATTTAACCTCGCCGGTTTGGAGCTTTAAAACATCGTTGGTGGTAAGGTAATTCAAAAATTCCCCCGCACGGGTGCCTCTAACAAAGACTCTTCCCATGTGGGATACATCAAATATCCCCGTGGAGGTTCTTACCGCCACCGCCTCTTCCAAAATGGAGGTGTAACTAATCGGCATATCCCAACCCGCGAAGAGAACAAACTTGGCTTTTAACCTCTTGTGGAGTTCGTAGAGGGGAGTTTTCAGACCCATAAGGGTTATAGGATTTTAGTCATTGCGAAGGAGAAAATTTTTCGGTTCGGTTTCTAACCACCAGTCCCAAAGGCTTTTTGGTTTAAAAACCGTAATGGGAGATACGAGATTTTGTTACTCCATAGGTTTCAGATGGAAGAGTTTGCCAAATTGTGCGGCTGTTGCGAAAACCTTGAAAGGGTAAAAAAACTATGCTCTCAAATGGGGGAGTGGGGATGAAAAAAGCTTTTGCACAGATGGTTTTGGAATTATTGAAAGGTGAAAGTCCCCTAAAAATCCAAAAGAGATACCTTAAGGAAGCACGTTCCCGAGGAGATTGAAGACTCTCCGCCTAATGCAAAACTCCCCTTTAAAAAAGGGGATATAGTAGAGCTAAACAGAAACATTTACGTTTATTTATGGAGAGAAACCGATTACGGCTACTTGGGGCTACTGGCAACGCCCTATACCCTATTGGCTAACCCAATTCACCCGAGGGTAAAAACCGATAAGGTGAAAGTCTTGGACAAGCAACAGAAATTGGGGGAGAAAATCAAAAAATCCATTAAAAGGCAAAAAATCTACCACCCTATAAGGGAAAAGTTTATGCGGGATGAAACCCGTAGAGTCGCATTCCTATTGGAGGAATTCCTCAAAAATGAAGAGGAAACCGAAAGAGGCGCAATTGTTATAAGAATCCCCAAAGGAGTTTTTGATAGGGTAGAAAAACCCCAAAGGTTGGCGGCGGAAAGTGGTTTGGCGGATTTGCTAAGGGTAGAGGAATAAACCATGAAGGGATTCTCCCTTTTTTCAAAAATCCTCAAAGAGGGTAGGGTTCCGGTCCTACAACTATTGAAAGAAAATATAAAAAACTTTTTTGATTTACCCCTAAAAAAGGAGTTAAAAACGGTTCTCTTTGAAGGTAAAGTGTTAGAGGTAACCGTTCCTGTAGTAGATAAGGGTTCAAAAGAAGGAAAACTTTCTAAGGTTTATCTATATAAACGATAGTTCCGAAATTTGGACCAACGCGGATGAATACCTTCCCATTTTGGTTTCCAAACTCAAACCTCTAACGGGGGTAAACTTTATAGCCCTCTTTGAGGAAAGATATGAAGGTTATTCCTTTCTCCTACCTTTGGCGGTGGGATTGCTCGCCCCCAACTTTTGGGAAAATAGTGCTTTAGCGGAAACCTTTACCTTTATAAGAGAACACCTTTCGGAAAAACCTTACAAGGAGATTAATTTCTTCTTTGGAACCCCAGTAGCGTTTGCCTTCGGTTTGAGTGCCGCCTTCGGGCATTACGCAAGAGGCGGTATTTACTCCTTTTATAGGGATAAAGAACCTTACTATCTTGAGGTTTTGAGACTAAAAGAAATTGAAAAGGTAAGGTGAATAAGGTTTAAAGGATTTTCCCCTTGACTTTTATAACTCTTTTTTGTATATAGTCAAGATTATAGATTAAGGTAGGCTCCTAAAAGTTAGTTATAATGCGCCTCAGAGAGGCTAGGGTTGCAGTTAATGCCTGCCAAATGCAGGATGAGTCTGTTTACTAATTAAGTTGTTGCGAAATTTGTAAGGAGTTTTTATAATTATTTCTTCTGGAAAGTGGAAAGCGGGAGTGGCGGAACTGGCAGACGCGCCGGACTTAGGATCCGGTGCCCGTAAGGGCGTGCGGGTTCGACTCCCGCCTCCCGCACTACTGAAAAAGAGATGCTTATAGCCTTTGAAGGGATAGATGGAAGCGGCAAAACCACCCTTTCAAAGGAGCTTTATAAGTTTTTAATTCGCAGGGGAATAAAGGCGGTTTGGACTTGTGAACCTTACGAAAAAAAAATAAGGGAATTAATCCTCTCGGAGGACCAGTCTCCGTGGGTGGAAACACTATTGTTCCTATCCGACAGGGGTATTCACGTTAGAAAATTTGTGAAACCCCATTTGCAAAGGGGTTATACGGTAATCACCGATAGGTTTTACCTATCAACTTTAGCCTATCAGGGTTTCGGTAGGGGTTTAGAACTCAAGATTTTGGAGGAACTAAATAATAAAGTCACCGAAGGGTTGAAACCCGACATAACTTTCTTAATAGATTTGCCGATTGAAGTTGCCTTAGAGAGACTTGAAAAACGGGGAAACTCCAAAAGTAAGTTTGAAAAAGAGGAATTTCTAAAACGGGTCAGGAAGGGCTTTTTAAAACTGGCGGAGGAAAACAAAAACATCGTTATCCTTCAAGGAAACGGGAATATTTACTCCCTTATGGGGCAAATCTTAAAACACCTATATCTTTTTTTACAAAAAAAACTTTAGCAAAAACCTGAGATACAATTTTAAAATAAAACTGTGTAATGGAAATTTGGTTGTTCGTCACTATAGGTATAAGCGCAGTTTTAATAGGGGGAACTATTTTAATATCCAAAAAAGGTAAGAAAACTTCTTCGGAAGTTTCCGAGGAATATGAAATAATAGAAGAGGAAGCTCCCGCCCCCTCTATTTCAGTTTCTGAAGAAGAGGAAACGGGTTGTCCCGAAGAAATTAAAAAACAACTTTTGAACAAACAAAAACAGATTTTTAAAGAAGCGCACAAAGTTTATATGGTTTTAAACAATATTTTAAAAAATAAAAATCTCTCACCCGAATTGAAAAAGGAATTTGAAACCTTTATTAGGTCTTACAACAGGCTGAAGGAACTGGAAGAGGAAATTCAAGTTTATCCTTTCGGTGACTGCGATAGGGTTTTTGAATTGAAGTTTAATTTTTACAATAAAATGGTTAAGGAAACCGCAAAAAAAATTATGGTTTTGGCTAAAACCCTCAAATGAATATTCTTTTTATGCCTTTGTTAAAGCTAGTATCCCGTTACCTTTTCAGCGGTAAACCTACGACAAAATTTGCGACCTATACAGCCCTTTTCGGCACTTTTTTGGCGACGGTCTCTACCCTTGTAACGGTAGGGATAATGAACGGTTTTGAAGAGAGCGTAAAAAAACATCTTCTTACCAATACTTTCCACATTACCGCCTATGTATCCTCCCGAAGGGAGGCGGAGGAATTTTTAAATGAGGTAAAAAAATATCCCTTTGTTCAAAAGGGTTATTGGTATGCAACCTTTCCCGTTATTTTACAAAAGGGGAAACACATTGTAGGTACCGTAATTTTTGGAACCGATAAAGGCTTTGTCGAAAATATACTGAACCGAAAAGGGGTTTTATTCAGCGGAAAGCTTACACCCAACGGCCTTATTCTCGGAAATTTACTGGCCTCACAGGTGGGGGTTTACGAAACCCCCTCTAAAGTTACCGTTATTTCTCCCGTAGCTAGGGTAACGCCTATAGGTTTCTTACCCCAAATAAAAAGGGTGGAAGTTGGGGGAATATACTCCAGCGGAGACTACTACCTGGATTCTTGGGGAGTTGGATACTTTAATTTCCTAATAAGTTTTTTAAAACCCTCCAACTTTGTGGTGGGAATAAAACTAAAGGACCCTTACAGCGCTAAAAAGGTGGGAAAATTTTTGGAAGACCACTTTAAAGGAGTTTTTATAACAACTTGGATAGATACCTATAGGGATTTTTTTAACGCCTTAAAACTGGAAAAGTTAGGAATGATATTGGTGGTTTCCCTAATTGTTTTGGTTGCCTCCTTTAACATCGTCAGTTTACTTATAGCAAAAGTTAGGGAACTTTCGGTGGATTTTGCGATATTTAGGGCTTTCGGCGTTGGGAGGAAATTTATCTTTTCACTCGTTTTGCTTTTGGGGGTTTCCGTCGGTTTGGCGGGTAGCCTTTTGGGTGTAGCCGTTGCGGAAGTTATCGCCTACGTTGTGAACCACTACAAACTTATTAGGGTTCCCCAAGAGCTCTATACCACACCCTATCTCCCCATTATTTTTAGTATAAAGGAAATTATCCTTACGGTGCTGTTTATTCTATTCCTCTCCCTTTTGGCCTCCCTTATTCCCGCCTTTTCCGCCGTTAGGGAGAGGGTTACCTCCGTTCTACGCAACGATTAGGGGCCAGTGCTATACTTTCACCTTAACTCTAAAGGGTTTTGAATTTCTTGGAGGAAAACGAAAAATGGCTAAGGAGAGAAGGGGTGCGGACATTGTTATAGAAGTTTTGCAAACGGAGGGGGTAGACCTCGTTTTTGGTGTTCCCGGCGGGGCAATAATGGAAGTTTACGACGCCCTCTTTAGTAGCGATATAGTCCATATATTGGCTCGGCACGAGCAGGGTGCGGGTCATATGGCGGAAGGATATGCCGCCGCCAGCGGCAAGGTCGGCGTGGCCTTTTCAACTTCGGGCCCCGGGGCTACCAATCTGGTAACCGCCATAGCGGATGCCTATATGGATTCCCGCCCGCTGGTATTTATAACGGGACAGGTTCCCACCGGACTTATAGGGAACGATGCCTTTCAAGAGGTTGATATGGTCGGCATAACCCGTCCTATAACCAAGCATAATTTTTTGGTAAAAAGTGTGGAAGAACTCCCCCTTAAATTGCGTCAAGCCTTTTACATAGCCCGCACCGGTCGCCCGGGGCCGGTTGTGGTTGATATCCCCAAAGATGTAACCCAACACAAGTCGACGGTAGATATCCCCTCCGACAGGGAGGTTGTAGAGTCTCTACCCGGTTACAAACCCCACTACAAGGGAAATATTCAACAGATAAAAAAGGCGGTAGAGTTGATAGTAGCCTCCCAGAGACCGGTTCTTTACGTGGGGGGAGGGGCGGTTTACGCCGATGCGCAAAAGGAACTGGTGGAACTGGCGGAAATGCTCCAAATTCCCGTAACGACAACCACCCAAGGAAAGGGGGCTTTTCCCGAAACCCATCCACTTTCGCTTCAAATGCTCGGAATGCACGGAACCTATTACGCCAATATGGCGGTATACCACGCGGATTTGCTAATAGCGGTTGGAGCCCGCTTTGACGACCGCGTTACCGGAAAAATAGACGAGTTTGCCCCCGAGGCAAAGATAATCCACATAGACATAGACCCCGCTTCCATTTCAAAAACCATTAATGTTGACGTTCCCATAGTCGGTGACGCCAAACTTATCCTTAAAAAACTCCTTGCGGAACTCAAAAAGAGAAAGGTTAAGGTGCTTTATCCCGTTCAAAGGAAAAAATGGCTTGAACAGATTGAGTATTGGAAGAAAAATTACCCCCTCTCCTACGATTGGAGTGATGAAGTTATAAAACCCCAATACGTGATAGAGGTAATTTACAAAATTACCAAAGGTGAGGCGACGATAGTTCCCGGTGTCGGGCAACACCAAATGTGGGCGGCAATGTTTTACCGCTACAGTTACCCCCGCCAGTTTATAAACTCCGGCGGTTTGGGAACTATGGGTTTCGGTCTACCGGCGGGGATAGGTGCAAAATTGGGACGTCCCGACAGGGAAGTTTGGGTTATTGACGGTGACGGCTCTTTTCAGATGACAATGCAAGAGATTATTACCGCGGTTCAATACAAGGTTCCTATAAAGGTAGCTATTTTGAATAACGGTTTTCTCGGAATGGTTCGCCAATGGCAGGAGCTTTTCTACGAAAGGAGATATTCGGAAACTTGCTTTGGGGTTCAACCAGACTTCGTAAAACTGATTGAGGCAATGGGAGGAGTGGCTTTTAGGGCCACCAAACCCGATGAAGTTCCCCAAGTAATCCAAAAGGCGCGGGAGATAAACGACCGTCCCGTCGTTATAGACTTTTGGGTGGACAAAGAGGAAAACGTCTTCCCTATGGTTCCCGCGGGGAAATCTTACCGAGATATGATTGTTAAAAAACCTAAAGGAAAACCCAAGGCGGATACCAAATATTTAGTCGGTTAAATTTCCCTTTTTAAGCTTTTAAAACTCCGTTTATAAGTTTGGAGTTGTTTTCATCTAACGTTTTCAGAGCGTTGGCAAAAGTTTCGTAAGCCCTCACCGTTTCTATCATTTTCACCATTTCCTCTATGGGGTTTACATTGGAACCTTCAACAAAACCTTGAACGACTTCGTAATTTTTGGCGGGCCTTTCCTCACCGATGTAGAGGTTTTTTCCTACATGCTTTACCCCTTTAAGTTCGGTAATTTTTAACTTTGCAACCCTGCGGGTGCCGACGAATATAACCCCATCGCGGGTTACCCTAACTTCGGCTAAAGAGCTTCTACCTATTAGGATTTTGTTTCCGTTTTCATCCATTACGGGAAATCCATTTTGGTTCACCAAATAACCCTTTTTGTCCAATAAAAAGTGCCCGTCGCGGGTGTATAAAATTTTGTCGCCGACCTTTACCGCAAAAAATCCACTTCCATTTATAGCCATATCAAGGGGGTTTCCCGTTTTTTTTAGCTCCCCGCTTGAGGTATCCACCTTTTGTTTACCCATTACTGGATATACGAAATTGTTTTCCACCATTTGATGAGAAGGAGAAAATACCCGTCCCCCTTCGGGCCCCTTTACCGGCGAGGCTTGGGCGGTTAGAAGAACTTTTTTAAAGCCGTTGGTGTTTAGATTGGCGAGGTTATTGGAAATCACCTCTAACTTCCTCTGTTGGTAAAACAGTCCCGAAGCCAAAACGTAAAGGGGTTGAAAATCGGAAGCCATCCCGCTAAAGGAAATTTACCATATAAAACTTTTGTTATCAATTCCCACCCTTAGAGTAGACGTAGTAAGAAACCCTTAAGTTACCTTCCCTCCCCCCCAAGGTGCTTTTTACAAAGAAAACGTGGGAAGGTTTTTCCCTTTTTGGAAAAACCAAAAGGAGTTCTTTGGGTGCGAATTTAAACTCCCTAAGGGTGCAAAGGACTTGGT
>DTXZ01000019.1 GCA_012962155.1 Aquificales bacterium | reverse complement strand
TTTTTGACCCTTTTCAAGGGTGACAATAGCCTTTTTCCACATTTTGGTTTTTCCGTAAAGTCTTGCCTTTTTGGTGAGAACCCTCTTTCTTTTAGGTTTAACTATCATAGTGTTTACCTTCTTAACTTTTACCCCAAATACCATTTCAACCGCCTTTTTAATTTCCGGTTTGTTGGCCTTGATGTGGACTTCAAAAACAAGCTTTCCGTAATCCTCGTTAAGTCTTACCGCCTTTTCGGTCAATATAGGACGTATTAAAATATCGGCGGGGTGCTTGCCGCCGATAAGTTTAATTTCTCTTTTGTCACTCATTTGGCTAACCTCTCTTCAATTTTTTGGAGGGCATTCTTTGTTATAACCAGGTGATTTGCCCAAAGAATGTCGTAAACGTTTAAACCTTCGGCGGGAAGAACTATTACGTTGGGCAGATTTCTAAAAGACTTGTGGATGTTTTCATCCTTTTTGGGAATTATTATTAAAACTTTTTGATTTTCCAATCCAAGAGATTTTAGGAAAGCTACAGCCTGTTTGGTTTTGGGTTTTTCAAAGCCGAAATCTTCAACTACGGTTATATTTCCCTCCCTAGCCCTGTCGGAAAGGGCCATTTTCAAGGCTTTTCTTCTAATCTTTTTGTTGAGGTTATAGCTATAATCCCTAGGTTTTGGACCGTGGGCTATACCACCGCCGACAAAAATAGGAGCCCCTCTATCGCCGTGGCGGGCGTTACCCGTTCCTTTTTGAGGAAGAAGTTTTCTTCCCGAATAGGCTACTTCTCCCCTGGTTTTAGTCGAGTGGGTTCCCGCCCTTCTTTTGGCTAGTTGCCACTTTACTACTTCCCAAAGAACGTGCTTTTTTACGGGAACATTAAAGATATCTTCTCTAAATTGAACTTCTACCTTTTTGACTTCCATTTTTGTTTTCCCCCTCAGTTACTTTCCGGCTGAGTTTGTGCACTTTGTTTATCCTCTTCCGCCTTCAAGAGGTTTTCAACAATATACTTTTCCCTTTTGGTTTTTAATTTCTTTTTTCTTCTATTTGCGATGGTGGAATGGTATACGTATACGGTTCCTTTATTCCATCCGGGAACGGAACCTTTTACTAAAATAACGTTTTCCTCGGGAATAACATCAACAACGAGTAATCCTTGTACCGTTATAGGTTCGTTACCCCAGTGCCCGGGCATTCTCTTTCCTTTCCAAACCCTACCCGGGTCACTTCTTTGACCTATCGCACCAACCGCCCTGTGGTATCTGTGACCGTGGGATTTAGGAAAGCCCCCGAAATCCCATCTTTTCATAGCTCCGGCAAATCCCCTTCCTTTGGAGGTTCCCCTTACATCCACCACATCACCGGGTTT
Source organism: Aquificales bacterium (assembly GCA_012962155.1). GTDB lineage: Bacteria > Aquificota > Aquificia > Aquificales > QOAS01 > QOAS01. The sequence goes on along the minus strand of DTXZ01000019.1, from coordinate 789 downwards.
AAATATATCCTCTACCTTGAGGAGTTGTCCCGGTTTAAAGTCTTGAATGTTTTCAACCTTGAACTCTTTAAATCTCCTCAGAGGGACGGGAATACCCGCCTTTTCCAATTCACTTTTAATAGGTTTGGTAAGCTTATGCCATTTAGGTTCACCCTTTTTGTTTAAGATGGGGTCGCTACCAACTTTTATAGCATTGTAACCATCCCTTTCAACGGTTTTAACCTGAACTACGTAATTGGGTTCAAATTTAATAACGGTTACGGGAATGGCGGTCCCGTCCTTGAGGAAAACTCTGGTCATTCCTATCTTCTTACCTATAAGTCCCAAAGGCATTTTTCCTACCTCTCTATTATTGTGTTTTTATTTCAACATCTACCCCCGCGGGGAGTTGAACACCCATTAGAGCTTCTATAGTCTGGGGAGTATAGCGAACTATGTCTATAAGCCTTTTGTGCTCCCTAATCTCAAAGTGCTCTTTAGATTGGTCAAACTTGTGGGGAGACCTTATAACGGCCCAAACCCTTCTTCTGGTGGGCAAGGGAATGGGACCCTTCACAACGCCGCCGGTTCTTTTCACAGCTTCTATTATTTTCTTAACGCTTTCATCCAAAGCTTTATAGTCATAAGAACGAAGTTTTATCCTTATCCTTTCTTCCATGACCACCTCTCCAAAAGGATTTAATAAAAGGGGAGACTAAATAATTACTCAATAATTTTGGTAATAACACCCGCACCGACGGTTTTTCCACCTTCCCTTATCGCAAATCTCAATCCCTCTTCCAACGCAAC
>DTXZ01000018.1 GCA_012962155.1 Aquificales bacterium | reverse complement strand
GGGAGAGTTTAATGAGCTGGACAACCCGTCGTGCGTGGCGGTGTCCTACCCGCTATTTTTTGAAGATTTGAAGAAGGTTTTAAGAAATTAACGAAAATATAACTCCCTTGTAATGTCAAAATTGGTATTAGCCCTTCCCAAGGGGAGACTTTTAAAGGAGGTTTCCGGCCTCCTTTTGTCCGCCAATTTAATAGACAAACCGATAGAGGAAGGAAGGAAATTGGTCTTGGAAACCGAAAAATTTAAGATACTTTTGGCAAAACCCAAAGATGTTCCCATGCTCGTTGAAAGCGGTTTTGCCGATGTGGGCGTAAGCGGATGGGATACCATTTGGGAAAGCCAGAGAGAGGTCCTTGAAATCTTAGACCTGAAAGTAGGCTTTTGCCGGATTTGTATAGCGGGCTTTCCCGAAAGCGTTTCCAACTATCCCAACCTCTCCTCCATAAAGGTTGCGACCAAATATCCCAACATCGCCCGAACCTACTTTGAACAAAAGGGTGTAAAACCCTTTGTCTACGTAATGAATGGTTCGGTGGAATTGGCACCGGTTATAGGACTTACCGACTACATTTTGGATTTGGTTCAAACGGGTAGAACTTTGCGGGAAAACGGCTTGGTAGTAGTGGAAGAGATATCCACCTCAACCGCCCGCCTCATAGCGGGTCGGGAGAGTTTTTATTTAAAAAACGAAGAGATACTTTCTTTGGCGGAAAAACTCCACCAAGCGGTTGAAACCTCTTTTTAATTTTTTCGCATCTTTAGGTTGAAGTAGTCCAAGATTGCCCTGTATAGGGTTTTGGCTATACTCCACTGATAACGGGAATTGGTTAAAAGGTTTAATTCCCCGCGGTGGCTCATATATCCAAGTTCTACCAAAACGGTGGGAACTCCCGGAACTTTTAAAACCGCAAAGGAACGCTTGTAGATTCCACCACAGGGGATAAACCTTTCCAAATATTTGCACCAATACCGTCTCGCAATTTTTGCAAACTCTTCCCCTTCCTCTTGGGTAAATTCCAAGGTGGTTTTTAAAACCTTTTTTCTCACCGCGTAGTCCCTTACCATATCCTCGTCAAGGAAGTGGAGGGCATGGGAAGGGTGGGTTGCAAGATCTACAAACTTTTGGTATTTTCCCTTCTCGGAAAGAACGTAAAACTCCGCTCCCCTTTTGTAAGGTTTATAGGGATTGGCGTTAGCGTGGATGGAAATAAAGAGGTCGGCCCCAACTTGGGCGGTAAACTTCTGTCTGTGGGTTAGAGAGACAAAGTAATCCCCTTTTCTCGTTAGGTAAACCTTAAATCTTCCGTCCTCCTTTAGAAGTTTGTAAAGTTTTAGGGCTACGGCAAAGTTTATCTCCTTTTCCTTTACCCCGAAGTAGGTTGCACCGCTGTCGCGTCCGCCGTGTCCCGGGTCTATAACAACGGTGTATTTGAAAAACTTTCGGTGTTTAAAGGGTATTAAAACGACCAATGTTCGGTATTTTCTTACAACCTTAGCCTTTGCGGTGGAAAGTTGGGGATTTCTAACGAAGATGGTTATTAGGTTTCTCTCCCCTACCACCCTGACGCTGTAATATTCTCTGTTAAACCTATAGGTATTGTCAAGCTTTAGAGTTATTAAATCCCTTTTGGGGTCTTTAAAAACCTTAAAGTGGGGTTTTCCATCGAAGGTTATAAAGATTTTGTAGTAGTTTTTATCCTTTCCCACCGACAGGGATACCACCTTTTGGGCAAAAACCAAAAGGGGAAAGAGGCTAATCAACACTATAGTTGTTAAAAATTTCCAAATCCTCATCCGCCACCTCTTGAAAAACCTCTTCCGCCCTCGTAGCCCACGCGGGGAAGGGAAAGGTCAAAACGAGGGGAACGGGAATGTCGGGTTGGTGCAATATCGCTTGCCCCTTTTTGAGAAGGAGAGCCCTCTGTTTGTAAACTTGGGGTAGGTAATCGTATTCGCGGGCGCTAGCTTCGGAGGCGTCCAAACGCCCGGCAACCTTTACCGATGCGTTGGCCACTATCCTCTTTTCAACCTCCGAAGCGGTTTGTTGTGCCCCTATCAAAATTATTCCCAAACTCCTACCCCTCTCCGCTATGTCCAAAAGAATCTCCTTTATGGGAGACCACCCACCTCGGGGGGCATATTTGTTAAGCTCGTCCAAAACGACATATAATACGGGTTGGCGTCCTATCTTTTCTTTCTCCTTGAATATCTTTTTCAAAATAGAACCAACGACAAACATTTGGGCTATGGTGGGAAGCCTATTTATGCCAACAATCGAAAGGGGGGTTTCTTTCCAGTTTATCTTAAATTCTTCCCTATCTCTCCCTTCCAGAGCGTCGGGATTTACCACCATTGGGGATATGTGTTGAAGCGCTTGGTCAAATCTGCGCAAAAAGGCGTAAGCGATAGAAACGGTAACCGTTCCGAACCAATTCTCGTAAACCTCGGCGGTTTTGTTGCAAAACTCTTCATTCTCCTTACGGAAGACTTTATCGGAGTTACACCTCCTCCGGTTGTTTACGAGCCTTTTTAAAAATCTAAGTAGGTCTTCCAAACTCTCAAACTCATAGGGTGGTAAAGTTTCTCCTATATCGCTGTAGTCGTCAAAATTGTAAAGTCTTCCCTCCCAAGCGGGGTTGTCTTTTTGCCCCTCCCTCGTCAGTTCCGCCAATTCTTTTAACCTTTCGGTGACCTTGTCTATAACATAGTGGATACTGCTAACGCCGTCATCTCCCTCTGTAAACATAAACCTTAATAGTTCCTCTTCCGCAAACTCTCTAACCGTCCAAAGGTAGACATTTACCCCTTCCTTCCTACCCTCGGTGGCGGGAATTAAACTGCCTTTCTTTTCGGGTGGGGCAAAAAATTTAACCCCTTCAAAAGGTTTGGCTGAAAGCCCCAGTTTCTCGTAAAGGGGTCTAAATTCCTCCTCCCTTTCTTTAAAAATCTTGTTGGGCTTGTCAATGAAAAATAGGTCCTCACCTTTTACGTTGAAAACCAAAGCCCTAACCTTCTCCTTTGCCGTTTGTAGTATGGAGTAAAGCAAAAAGAGGGCGTAAGAGGTCTTGGACGCAACCCCCGAAATCCCGCTTATAGAAACGTGGGCACCGTCCTTCCCGTTCAGGAAACGGTAGTTTATAAAGACGGGTTCACCGCTTTTCAAAAGTCCCGCAGGAATTTTTTCCACCATTTGGTCAAAGTAGAGGGCTTTCCCCAGCTCTTTGCCTTTTACCAAAAAAGCGGGGTCGCCGGGAAAGGGTGGAACGTATACCTCGTCCTCTATCCTACTCACTTGAACCTTTGCCACGTAAGCCAAATGGGCGGGAAGCCTTCCCTGAACGTAATCCTTGCTGTCAAAGATAAATTCCGAACCTTCCAAGTAGCGGTATAGTTCGGTAACTATTCCATAAAAGCAAACTATCCTTCTATTTTCCAAACGGGTTTCCACTTTAACTATATCGTCCAACTGAACAAGCTTTCCCCTTTCAATGCCGATCCAAAATTCCAAAGGGTTGGCGGGCTTATTTCCTAAAACAAAACCTATTTTCTCCATTTCCGAGAACTTACCAAGATTTTAAGATACCACCCCCTATGGAGCGTTTTAAAAAATACAAGTTTTTCGCCCACCTCTTTGCCTACCCCGAAAGGAAAGAGGATTTTTTTAAAGGCCTAAAGGAGTTTTACCCCTTTGAAGACCTTAAACCTCTGGAGGAACTTCAAAAAGTAGCCTTTGAGGAAATCCAGGCGGAATACACCTCCCTTTTTGTGGCAAATTTTCCCAAAGTCCCATGCAAACCCTACCAAAGTTTCTTTGAAAGCCAAACCCTTATGGGTGAACCAACTTTTAGATGTGAAAAGTTTTACCGGCTTTTCAATCTGGAAACGGGTAAAGAGCTACCCGATGCGGTATACGTTGAGTTAGATTTTTGTGCCTTTTTAATAAAACTCAAGGAGGAAAGCCCCTACGGGGAGGATAAAGGAAAACTGGAAGTTATTTTTAGGGAATTTTTCAAAACTTGCGTAGCCTGGATGGAAAGGTTTGCCCAGTGCGTGAAAAAAAATACGGGTTTAAAACCTCTGCGGGAACTTACCACCCTTTTTGAAAGGTTTATAAGGGAGGAAAGGGAAAAACTAGGGGTTTGAGATATATTTTGTATTGCTTGTAAAGAGCCGCCCTGCCCGGTGTCGTGGGGGGGTTATTCCCTTCGGGGACTACGCCGACCGTAAAAGGGAAGGCGGGTTCCCCCATGTCCCTTAGGGGCAAGGGGACAGCCTTCCCACCTAACCTTTTGTGTCCCATCTGGGAATAACATTCCTCACGCCCGGGGCGGGGCGGAAAAAAACACGGCAGGGAACCGAAAATGGTTAAGGGGCAAAAGGAAAAACTCCGACGGGAACTCATAGAAAGGAGGAGAAAACTACCAAAGGAGGAACGAGCAAGACAATCTTTAAAAGTGATTGAGAAGTTAAAAAAACTCAAGGAGTTCCAAAGGGCCCAAACGGTAATGCTTTACTATCCTACCAAGGGGGAGGTAGACCTTAGACCCCTTATGGAGGAGGTTTTGGAAAACAAAATCTTGCTCCTTCCCAGGGTAACCTTTGACAACCAACTCTTGGCCTTGGAAGTAAAAAATTTAAACTCCCTAAGGGAGGGAGCTTTCGGAATATACGAACCTATAGGTGGGAAAATTTTCAAACCGGAAAAGATAGACTTTATTGCGGTTCCGGGTGTGGCTTTTGACCGGAAGTTAAACCGCTTGGGTATGGGCAAAGGTTTTTACGACCGATTTCTCCCCAGGGTGAAGGGGTTTAAAGTAGGGGTGGCTTACGACTTCCAATTGGTTGAAAGTATACCAACCGAAGAGCACGACGTCAAAGTTAACGCGGTGGTAACCCCCACCGAAATACTCAGGTAAGGAGGTTGAAAGATGCTGGAAGTGGCTATAGCCCTTTTTACCGCCGCACTGGGCGGGGCGGCGGGATATCTATATTCCGAAAGGAGGGCCCAAAAACTTGTAGACCGCGCCCGTCTGGAAGCGGAGGAAGAATTCCAAACTTTTTTGGAACAGGAAAAACAAAAATTGGAAACAAAACTGCGGGAGGAACTGGAGAGGGAAATAACCCGTAAAAAGGAAGAGGAACTAAAAGATCTATACCGAAAGTTGGAAGAAGAAAAGGTATCCCTTGAAAGGTTAAAACTGGAATTGGAACTAAAAAGGGAGGAAATAGAACGACTCCAGCAGAGACTAAAAGAGGAAGAGAAAAGAATAGAGGAACGTTCACAGGTTTTGGAAAAAAAATGGGAAACCTTGGAGGAAAGGGAAGAGGAACTGTTCAAACGCTATAGGGAACTCCAAGATTTAGAAAAACAACTCCTTCAGAAGGAAAAGGAGGTTCAAAAACTGGAAGAGAAGGCCAGGGAAAAACTCCAGGAGATAGAGGAAGTAAAAAATCGGCAACTACAAAAGCTCCAGGAAATAGCCAACCTTTCTTACGAACAAGCCAAGGAGGAACTATTTAAGGTCATTGAAGAAAAGGAGCGGCAGGAAATAGCCAAACTACTAAAGAAAATGGAAGAGGAAGCCAAAGAACAAGCCAAGCAGAGGGCAAGGGATATTCTGCTTACCGCCTTGGAAAGATTGGCCCCCGAGGCTACCGTCCACTTTATGACAACAACCGTTCAGCTACCTTCCAACGAGTTTAAGGGAAGGATCATTGGAAGGGAAGGTAGGAACATAAGAACCTTTGAACAACTCACGGGGGTTGACGTAATTATAGACGATACTCCCGATGTGGTTACCCTATCCTCCTTTGACCCATTGAGGAGGGAAATAGCAAAGGAAGCCCTTGAACGGCTTATAGCGGACGGACGGATTCACCCCGCAAGTATTGAGAAAACGGTTGAAGAGGTCAAGAAAGAGTTTGACGAAAAACTAAGGAAACTGGGAGAGGAGGTCTGCCAAGAATTCGGTCTTTACGATATAAACCCGGGACTTCACTACTACATCGGTAAACTCTTTTACCGAACCTCCTACACCCAAAACGTTTTAAACCACAGTAAGGAGGTTGCACAAATCGCGGGAATGCTGGCGGCGGAACTGGGTCTGGATGTTAAAAAAGCCCAAAGGGCGGGACTCCTTCACGACATAGGTAAGGCGGTAAGCCACGAGTTGGGCGAAAGCCACACAAAAGCGGGGGCCGATTTAGCCAAAAAGTACGGAGAACCCGACTACGTTATAAACGCAATTTTCGCCCACCACGAGGAGGAGGAACCCCGTTACCCCGAGGTGGTTTTGGTATGCATAGCGGACAAACTTTCGGCCGCCCGTCCCGGAGCGCGCAGGGAAACCTTGGAAAAATACATAAAACGGCTGGAGAAAATAGAAGAAATTGTTAAATCTTTCAAAGGGGTTCAAAACGCCTATGCGATACAGGCGGGTAGGGAAGTTAGGGTTATAGTCAATCCCGAAGATGTAAGCGAAGAGGAAGCCTTTATGATTTCAAAGGAGATAGCCAAAAGACTGGAAAAGGAAATAGACTTCCCCGCCCAAATAAAGGTAACCGTTATAAGGGAAACGAGATACGTTCAATACACCCGTTAGCTCTTTAGCTTTCCTATATTTAAACCTGTTATGGAAAGCTTTCTTCTGAACTTAGCCCTGGGAGGGTTTATTCTCTCCCTCCTTTTATCACTATTTTCCTTTGTTGTTTACTTTTTTCGTCTAGCCTTTTTGAGTATTGCGGTTTCCCATGCGGTATTGGCGGGATTGGCTATTGGTATTTTTTTGGGAATAGACCCCACCCTTAGCGCCCTCATTTTTTCCCTATTTATAGGTTGGCTTATAGCCTTTTTAAGGCGCAAAACGGGATTAACCGAAGATGCATCAATAGGAATAGTTCTCGCTTTGGCAATGGCGGGGGGAATAATCCTCATTTACCTTTCGGGTTATCAGGGGAACTTACTAGCCTTCCTCTTTGGTTCCATAACCACAATTTCAACCACCGACGTTGCCATTCTCTTTGTCTTCTTAGTTTTAACCGCCATATTATTTAAAATAAACTTTCAGAAAATCCTTTTCCTCTGTTTTGACGAGGAGAGCGCTTACTCCTCGGGGGTAAACACGGGGATTCTCTATTACACCTTGGTGGGTATGCTCTCTTTTATCGTAACATTTGCTACAAAATTGGTGGGCGTTATTTTAACCCACGCGATGCTTATCTTACCCACCGCTGTAGCCTACCAAATAGCCTGGCACTTTAGCGACCTCCTACTCCTTTCGGGAATAATTTCTCTCCTGTCAACCTTCGGGGGGCTTATTTTAGCCTACTATACCGACATGCCGGCGGGACCTTCTATAATCCTGCTAGGGGGTATCCTCTTTATTACCGCCAGCCTTTGGAGATTAAAAAGAAAAAAAATTCTCAGACGAGGCAAATAACCCTTTCGCCCCTTTGGGCCTTAAACCTATCAACAAAGCTATCCATTGGAAGGAAAATCTCCACCAGACCGAAACTCCCGCAGATAAAGGAAGGAGTGCTTTTGTACCCTTGGAGGAAGTTTTTAACAAACCTACCCTTTAGGTTTCTAAAAGTGCAAAACCTAAACTTACCGCAGGGGATATTGGTAACCGCATTCCCAAACTTGTCGGCGTAAATGATTTCCCCCACAACCTTTCTCCTAACTCTTGTTGGTTTGGGGAATTTCAAAAACCTCTTGTAGGTAACCTTTTTTCCCAACTCCTTTAGCGGAACTCCCTTGGTAATGTATGCCCCCGCGGGTGTAAATATGTCCCTTCCGTGAAAGGTATCGTTTAACGCTTTTAGCCTATAGCGGGGATTGGTCAATTCCACCACCTCAAGGGGTTTTTCCTCCCGGAGAACCAAGTCAAAAAGCCCGTTCATAGGACCAACAAAGTAGTAATTGGGAGTTCTCACCGCTATAGCCTTTCTCTTTGTACCAACCCCCGGGTCTACAACCCCAACAAAAACCGTCCCCTTCGGGAAATACTTGTAGTGGGCTTTTAAGATGAGCGCACCACCCAAGATGTCAAAACTTTTTACATTGTGGGTCAAATCCACAAACTTCAGGTTGGGATTTATTGAAAGGGCTACGCCTTTCATTACACCCGCAAAACCGTCTTCCATTCCAAAATCGGTTAGAAAGACCATAAGAGAAGCCATTATTTCTTAGATTAAAAGCCCGCCTTTGGCGGGGATTATTCTTAAAGTTAAATGGATTTCACCCTTACCTCTTGCGCGAAAATCAATTGGGGACTTTGGCTTTTGGGAAAGAGAAAAGACGGTTACCACGAGATTTTTACACCTATACAAAAAATCTCCCTTTGTGACTTTATAAATATTAAACCTTCACGGGAGCTAAGGATTGAAACGACGGCGGGCATTCCCCTAGAGGAAAACCTCGTTTACAAAGGTCTTAAACTTTTTGAGGAAATTACGGGTTTAAAACCCCTTTTTGAGATCTTTATAGAAAAGAAAATCCCGATAGGGGGGGGGTTGGGAGGAGGAAGCTCCAACCTGGCTACGGTTCTAAATTTTGTCAATAACTACTTTGGCACTCCCTTGAGTAAGGAGGAACTCTCAACCCTTTTAGCGTCTTTAAGTAGCGATTCGCCCTCTTTTTTGTGCAACGGTATAGCCTTCGCTACCGGCAGGGGAGAAAAAATAGAATGCCTAAACCTCCCGCGCTTTAGGGGTGTAGAGCTAACCATTTTTGTCCCAAGTGAAATATCCTCCCCTACAGGGTTGATATATTCAAAAGCCCACCCTTCAATATTTATCCCAAAAGAAAAGGTAGGGCTTTTGAAAGAAGAGATAAAAAAGCTATCGCCCGAAGATTTCTTCCAAATAGTGGAAAACCGGCTGGGCGATATATTTTTAGATCTACACCCCACGGTGAGGAGGGATATTGACTTTCTACAAAAAGTGTGTTATAAAAAATTTATTGTATCCGGTAGTGGAAGTTCCTTTTATACGGTAGGCTCCTTAAGGGAGGATTGTTTAAAAGCCCTTGACAAACTGAAAGGTAGTTATAAAATTTTTTCCCTGGTTACGCTATAAGGTGGCTTGGGGCGTAGCTCAACTGGCAGAGCACCGGACTTTGGATCCGGGGGTTCCTGGTTCGAATCCAGGCGCCCCAGCCACTTTTAAAAAAAGCCCCCACCTTGAAAAAGGTGACGGGGCGTAGCTCAGGTGGTAGAGCGCAGGCTTTGGGAGCCTGAGGTCGCCGGTTCAAGCCCGGCCGCCCCGATAAGGCGGATAGGTTCTTTCGAAATAGAAAATGGGTAGGGCCCGTAGCTCAGCCGGATAGAGCAAGGGATTTCTAATCCCTGGGTCGCAGGTTCGAATCCTGCCGGGCCCACCTCTCTTTGTAAGGACGGCTTCCGGGGTAGCTCAGCCGGCAGAGCGGGGGACTGTTAATCCCCTGGTCGCGGGTTCGAGTCCCGCCCCCGGAGCTTAAAATATAGTTTTTAGAAGCGGGCGTAGCTCAGTTGGTAGAGCAGCGGCCTTCCAAGCCGCAGGTCGCGGGTTCGAGTCCCGTCGCCCGCTCCATTTAAATTAATGGCGGAGCCCAGAGCCAAAGGATAGGCTCTGGCCGAAAGGCGCCCCAAAGGGGCGCGATCTTGGGGCAGGAACCCACTCCGGTGGGTAGGAGGGGAATGGATGCGGGTGCGGGGCCGCCTCTAGCTCTCTCGTTTTCTGCTTATTGGGGAGGGTGTCAGAGCCCCACTCTGACACCTGGGTTTCCCCTACAAGCCTGTATGGGAAATCTGGCTCTCCTCGAGGTAGGTTGAGGTTTCTCCCTCCTCGAGGAGGGTGAAATGCTGCTCAGCGCAGCTTTCTTAGGATTAGTCTTCCTCGCCCATCTATCTCCCAGGCTATGTAGTCTCCGGGCTTTACTCCAGCCCGTTCAACATACTCCTTGGGGAGGTGGATGTAGAGGATTTCTCGATTCTGTACCCGCTTCCGCTGCACCCGGACTAGGCGGAGGCCGGTCATGTTCTCACGGTGTGTACACTGTGGCTAGTGATACTATGTAAGCCTCTCCAGTCATGGTAGCGCTTGCTAGAGGTCCTTTTCGGCTGGGATGCGGGCCTCTCGAGCCCGTGACCCGGGTTCAAATCCCGGCCGCGGCACCAAACCCCCTACCCTCCTCCTT